>PWQI01000183.1 GCA_003556805.1 Trueperaceae bacterium
CTCAGCCGGATAGAGCGTTCGCCTCCGGAGCGAAAGGCCACAGGTTCGAATCCTGTCGGGCGCACCAGCGTCCAGCGGCGCGGCGAGGGCGATGCCCGGTCGCGCCGCTGTCGTTGCAGCGACGGGGAGTCTATCACGGTGCCCGGATGAGGGTGCTGAGCGTAGGCACGTCATCAGAAGCGCCGATCCGGCGTGAACGGCAGCCCGCCGAGCAACCGCCTGGCCTCGTTGACGGGCGCGTCGAGACCCCGCGCCAGGTCGCCCGGTTCGGCCCGTGAGACGACGTCGGGCACGACACCTGCCGCATACGCGAGCCCGTTCGGACCGCGCAGGTCGGCCACCGCCAGCAGCAGCCTGCTCCCGTCCGGCAGCGTGAACCCCTGCACGGCCTCGACGTTGCCCGCGGTCGGCTCGCCGACGACCCGCGCTCGACCGCCGTCCTGCAGGGCCAGCGCGACGAGTTCGCCGGCCGACACCGTCTCGGCCCCGACCACCACGACCAGCGGTCCGCGCCACACGGCCGCGCCCGGAACGACGGACTGGGCCATCACCGTGCCGTCCGCCGAGACCAGGCGCGAGAGGAGCGCATCACCCTCGCGCACGACCTGCGCCGTCCACGCTGGCGCACCGCGCGCCACGGCATCGGCCCACGTCCCGTCCAGGAACGCACCGAGCAGCGCGCCCGCCTCGAGCAGCCTGCCCCCGAGGTTCCCTCGCACGTCCAGCACCAGCGTCACGGCGCCGGCCTCGATGAGCCCCGCGAGGGCCGCGTGCGCCGAGGCCGCCACCCCCGCGCCGTTGAAGCTCGGCACCGCCAGGTAGCCGGTTCGCTCGTCCAACATGTGGCCATGGGGCGCGCCTGCGATCGCCGCGAACGGCACGCTCTCGGCCACCACCTCCCCCTCCAGCCGCACCCTGCGGCGCTCCACGGTGAGGGTCGCGGGGCCGGCCTCGAGCGCCCTGCGCAGCGCCCCGTCGGCCTCGAACACGCTGCCGAACCCACCGAGCGGTGCGCCGCCCACCGCCACGACCACGTCGGCTCGCCGCAGGCCCGCCGCGGCGGCGGGCGACGACGGGTACACGCGCTCCACCACCAGGCCGCGGCCTGGTGCGAAGCCGAACTGCACGCCGAGCCGCGGCGGCCCGGGCCCCACGTCGGTCGGTGCGCTCCCGTCGGTGCTGGCGCTCACGCCGAGCCACGTCGAGTGGTCGTCGTCCAGCTCCCGCAGCAGCCGGCGCATCACGGCGTCGAACGCCGCCCGGTCGGGCGCCGCCGCCGCCGCCTCGCGGTGCTCGGCCGCCCAGGCGTCCCACGCCAGGTGGTCGGCGTCCCAGTAGTGCTCACGGACGATCGCGACGGCGGCCTCGAAGGTGCGCTCGAAGGCACGATCGACGGCGCCGCCAGGCACCGCCTCTCCCGCCGCCGCCTGTGCCCATGCGCCACCGAGCAGTGCAGCGCCGAACCATGCCGCGAGGAGCGGTCCGAGCAGCGCACGGACCGCGCTGCGCCAGTCGAGCACGCAGCGTGCCGAGCGGACGCTCACCATCGCGGTAGGCCCGCTGCGGGCGCGCTCCACGGCTGCTCGACCATGATCCCCTCGCCACCGAGCACCTCGAGCGGCCGGCCCTCGACCAAGATCCGCACGGCCTCGACAGCCCCCGGTCGCACCGCCGTGTGGCGCACCTGGTGCAGGCGCCCGAGCATCGATGCGGTGCCACCACCGTGCGTGAACTCGCTGCTCAGGTCGATCGTCACGACCCCGTCGGCGAAGCGCACGCCCAAGACGCGCGTGTCGGGCGGCACCTCGCTACCCAGTCCGCGCGCAGCCTCATCGGGGCTCGGGCCGGCCGCGAGGGCCGCGATCGCGACCCGCACCGTGCTCTCGCTCGGATGCGCGGCGCCGGCGGCGTCGTGCGCGTCGGCGCGCATGCGCCGGTACACGGGCTCGAGCGCGAAGCCCGCACCGTCTTCACGTACCAGGTAGACGGTCACGTCCGGCAGTTGGCCGAGGGTGCGCATCGTGAGCGCCGCCACGAGCGCCAGCAGGAGGAGCAGGGCCAACGCGACCACCCGCAGGACGACGGTCCTCACGGCAGGGTGTCCGGATCGTCCTCGGGCGCCTCGTCGCTGGCCTCGTCGGGGGCTTCGTCGCGAACCTCCTCCGGGTCGAGCGTGGCGTCCGGTTCTTCCGCGGCGAGCGCCTCCCGCGCGAGCGCGGCGGACTCGGCAGCGAAGAACGCCAGGTCGTCGTCACTGGGGTCGAGCTCGGCGGCGCGGCCATAGGCGAACGCGGCGTCGTCGTAGCGCCGCTCGCCGAACGCCACGCGCCCCAGCCAACCCCAGGCGGTAGCCGAGTCGGGGTCGATCGCGACGACGTTCTCGAACAGGTCGCGAGCGAGCGCGAGATCGGCCATCTCGTACGCAGCCACCGCGGCTGCGAACGCCGCGCCCGCCTCGGGCCGCACGCCCTGCTGTTGCCGTGCGAGCGACGCGAAGTAGCGCGCCCGGTCGTCGTCGGGGTCGAGGGCGATCACGCGATCCCACGCCCGCACCGCGGCCTCGTAACGGCCGGTCTCCTGACGCGTCCTCGCCACCCACACCCAGGCCTGCGTGAAGGCGTCGTTGGCGGCGACCGCCGCCTCGAAGGCGTCCAGCGCGGCGTCGAGTGCTCCCCCGTCGTACGCCGCCAGACCGTCGTAGAACGCCCGACCGGCGGCGACGCCGTAGGTGACCTGATCCTGTGCCACACGCCGGAAGTAGGCAGCGCCGCCGTCGTCGGGTCGCGCCTCGCTCACCAGCGTCCAGTAGCGCAACGCCGTCTCCGGACGCTCGAGTTCGAGTGCGCTCCGGCCGGCCCATACGGCCGCGTCGACGTACTCGGGGTTGGCGCCGTGCGCCGCCGCGAACGCCTGGAACGCGCCCTCGAGGTCGCCGAGTTCGTAGGCCTGGATCCCGTCGCGGAAGGCCGCGGCGGCCGCGGGGCCGACGGCCACCTCGCGCTGCGCCTCGCGCAGCGAGAACGCGGCGGACTCGTCGTCCGGCGCCAGGGCCACCAGCCGCTCCCAGTACGGCAGTGCCGCCTCTGGATCGCCGCGCTCGCCGGCCAGGCGACCGAGCCAGCGGAGCGGCTCGGTCGCCTCCGGGTCGAGCGCCGCCCAGCGCGCGAAGGTCCGCTCGGCCCCCTCGGCATCACCCGCCTGGTAGCGAGCGAAGGCCTGCTCTGCCGCGACGCGCGCGTACAGCGTGGAAGACGCCAGATCGGGGACGAGGCGTTCGTCGGCCACGTCGAGCGGGTGGCCGGCCGCGACGAGCTCGTCGAAGGCCCGCAGGGCGCGCACCGACCACCCCGTAAGCGCGTAGGCGCGCGCCAGGTAGCGCTGCGTGACGGCGTGGTCGACGATCTCGACCGCCTCCCGCCCAGCCTCGAGCACCAGGCGCCACACTGGGTGATCGGGGTGCGGTGGCGTCGGGTCGGCGAGGCCCGTGACGGCGGCCTCGCTGCCACGGGCCATCGCGGCCTCGGCAGCGGCCGGCAGCGGCGCATCGTCGGGCAGCGTCTGCGCCAGCGCCGTCGCCAGGCACGCGACGATGACCAGAGCGCCGCGCCGCCGCCACCGGTCGACGGCGGCTGCGCGACGGCCCGCGGCTGTGCGAGGCCAAGCGTGCATGCCATGACGGTACCAACCGCCGGCCTCGCGCGGCGCCGGCCACGAGACGCGGTTGATTCGTGAGCGGGCCAGCGGTAGCCTGAGCGCTCGAGCGCCCGCCGGGCCGGCACGCTGCCGGCCCACCGCGGCGCCACGGGAGACCCCATGTTCCAGAGCCTCGGCGATCGACTCCAATCCGTCTTCGACGGGCTTCGCGGACGCGGCAAGCTGTCCGAGAACGACGTCAAGGCGGCGCTACGCGAGGTGCGGGTCGCCCTGCTCGAGGCCGACGTCAACCTCGAGGTCGCCAAGGCCTTCACGGCGCGCGTGCAGGAGCGTGCCATCGGTTCCGAGACGCTCCTCTCGCTGAACCCCGACCAGCGCGTGATCGCCATCGTGCACGATGAGATGAAGGCGACGCTCGGCGGCGCCAGCGTGCAGCCCACCCTGCGCAACGACGGCAACGTCTGGTTGCTGATGGGCCTGCAAGGGGCCGGCAAGACGACCACGGCGGGCAAGCTGGCCTACAAGTACAAGGCCCAGGGCCGCCGGCCGCTCCTCGTCGCCGCCGACACCCAACGGCCCGCGGCGCGTGAGCAGCTCAGGGTGCTCGGGCGGCAGATCGGCGTGCCCGTCCTGGAGGTCGCCGACGGCGAGAGCGTCGCCACCACCAAGGCGCGGCTCGACGCCGCCCTCAAGCAGGACTTCCGCGACCTGGTGATCGTCGACACCGCGGGCCGCCTCCAGATCGACGAGGCGCTGATGGATGATCTCGCGGCCCTCTCCGACGCCGTCGCTCCGACGGAGAAGATGCTCGTGGTCGACGCCATGACCGGCCAGCAGTCGCTGCCGGTGGCGCGCACCTTCGACGAGCGCGTGGGCGTGACCGGTCTGATCCTGTCGAAGCTCGACGGCGACGCCCGCGGCGGCGCCGCGCTCTCCGCCAAGCACGTGACCGGGAAGCCGATCTTCTTCGCCGGCATGAGCGAGAAGATCGACGGTCTCGAGGCGTTCCACCCCGACCGCGTGGCCGGCCGCATCCTCGGCATGGGCGACGTCCTCACGCTGATCGAGAAGGCCAAGGCGCTCGAGGGCGACGACGACGCCTCCGCCGGGCCGCGCAAGCTCTCGGACTTCTCGCTGCAGGACATGCTCACGCAGATGCGCCGCATCAAGCAGATGGGGAGCGTCTCCGACGTCTTGAAGATGATCCCGGGCGCCGGCAAGATGCTCCCGCCCGGCGCGGACATCGACGAGCGCGAACTCGGCCGGGTCGAGGCGATCATCTCGAGCATGACCGAACGCGAACGCCGCGAACCGAAGCTGCTCAACGCCAGCCGCCGCAAGCGCATCGCCCGCGGCAGCGGCACAACGGTGCAGGACGTCAACCGGCTCATGCGGACCTACGACGATATGAAGCAGATGATGAAGCGCATGGGCAAGCGGCCGCCCGGCCGCGGCGGCGGCATGGGAGCGCTCGGGCGGCGCTGACCGGGCCACGGCAGCTCGGTTGGACAGGAACGGTCCGGGCGTGTACGATGGGCAGTCGACTGCGAGGACGGTGCCGTCTGGTGCCGCCATGTCCCACGAACTCCGGAGGAACGAAGTCCCTATGGTGAAGATCCGTCTGATGCGCCTCGGCGCGAAGAAGAACCCGCACTACCGCGTCGTCGTCGTCGACGCGCGCACCAAGCGTTCGGGCGACTACATCGAGTCGCTCGGTTACTACGACCCACGCGACACGACACCCGAGCCGCTCAAGGTCGACGTCGAGCGCGCCGCGTACTGGCTCGAACAGGGCGCACAGCCCACCGACACCGCTCTGCGCCTGCTGCAGAAGGTCGGCGTCGAGGTCCCCGGCGTGTTGGCGAAGCGCCGCGCCGGCTTCACCCAGCGTCCCGCACCGAGCGCCTGAGTTCGGTCGACACCCCAAGCGAGGCCACGCATGCCGGTCGAACTCGTCACCTACGTGGTCCAGAACCTCGTCGCCGAACCCGGCGCCCTCGAGGTTCGGGCGGAGCATGACGATCGTGGCGTGCGCATCGACATCCGCTGCGCCGAAGCCGACGCCGGTCGCGTGATCGGTCGCGGCGGGCGCGTCATCAACAGCCTCCGGACCCTGGCCCGCGCGGCGGCCGATGGCCGTCAACGGGTCGAGGTCAACCTGATCGAGTGACTCCCCCAGCGGCGGCCATTGATCGCGGCGAGCGCAGTGGCCCCATCCTCGGTCGTCTCGGGCGCACGTACCAACTCGAGGGCGCGTTGCACTGTCGCGTCGAGGGCGAGCAGGAGGCGGCCGCTCTACGGCGCGCCGAGCGGTTGGTGGTCGACGGCCACGGCGCGCTGCGGGTGCGCTACGTGCGCACGCACGGCTCAGGCCACGTGATCGCGTTCCAGGGCTTCCGCAGCCCGGAGCGCGCGCAGGTGCTCGTGAACGCGACCGTCCGACTCGACCCAAGCGACGCTGCTGCGGCGGCGCTGCTCACGGCAGCGCTGCCAGCGCTCGTCGGTCTGCCCGTCAGCCTGGACGGCGCACCGTTCGGCCATGTCGACGCCGTGCTCGAGGGCCCGCAGACCCTCTTACGCGTACGCGGACCGAACGCGCTGCACTTGGTGCCGGCAGCGGCGCCCTACGTCAGCGTGCTCGCCGACGAGGTCGCCTTGCACGACCCACCCCCCGGGCTGCTCGACGACCCGGACGGCGCCTGACCCGGCGGGCGGTCGCGCTCATGCGGATCACCTTCGAGACCCTCTTCCCCGACCTGGTGCTGCCCTGGACGCGCGAGGCGCTCGTCGGTCGGGCCGTGGCTGCCGGCCTGCTCGACCTGCGCGTCAACGACCTCAGGCGCTTCGCGGGGAATCGCACGAACCGCGTCGACGACGCCCCGTACGGCGGCGGTGCCGGCATGGTCATCCGCGCCGATGTGGCGGCCCGGGCGATCGACGAGGCCCGCGTCGCCGACCCGCCTGCCGACGAGGTCGTGTTGCTCTCGCCCGCTGGCGAGCCGCTCACGCAGCGTCTCGCGGAGCGCTTCGCAACGTATCGACACCTGACGTTGCTGTGCGGCCGCTACGAGGGCTTCGACGCCCGCGTCGAGCGCCTCGTCGACCGCGAGGTGTCGCTCGCCGACGTGGTACTGATGGGCGGCGAGCTCGCTGCGCTGTCCGTGGCCGAAGCGACCGTGCGGCTCCTACCGGGCGTGCTCGGCGACGCCGAGAGCCACCGGCAGGACTCGTTCAGCTCGGGTCTGCTCGACTACCCGGAGTACACCCGGCCCGCGCTCTACCGCGGCCTGCGCGTGCCCGACGTGCTGCGCTCCGGCGACCACGCCCGAGTGGCCGCATGGCGCCGCGAGCAGGCGTTGCGCAGAACCGTGCGCCGCCGGCCCGACCTGCTGAGCGCGGCACCCCTCGACGACGCGGAGCGCCGCGAGGCCGCGGCGCTCCTGGCTGAGTCGGACGAGGTTGGCAGCGACGCGTAGGGCGTGCCCAGCGCGCTGAGCGCGCCGCGCGCTCAGCGCAAGCGCGACAAGACCATGTCGGTGATGTCGAGCCCGTCGATGGCGTAGACCACCAGGCCGCTTTCGGCGGCGGCGGCGATGTCCATGACGATGGCGTACTCGCGCTCGACGGCGACGTCGCGGATGGCGTCGTTGACCGCCTCGATCGCGGGCTCCGCGGCCGCGGCGATGTCGGCCTGGTAGCGCGACTGCACGGCGTCGAGGGTGGTCAACAGGATGTTGAAGCGCTCCTGTTCGTCGGTGCTCAAGGTCTCGACGGCACGGGCGCGCGCCTGCAGGCCATCGAGTTGGTTGCGGAGGTCACCGACCTCCTCGCTGGCCTGAGCGCGCAGCGCGTTGGCGGCCTGGCCACCGGGATGGGCGGCGATGAGGGCCTGGGCGTCGACGAACACGACCCGAGTCGGTTGGTCTTGGGCGCCGATGGTGGCGGATGCCACCACCATCAGGGCGACGGCGGCGAGCAGTGCGAGGGTGAGTCTCTTCATAGCGTGGGCAGTCTAGCACCGCCATCATGAGAACGAAGGATCCCCTCCCAAACGTGCAAAGCGTCCTCACCCCCACCACAACCCGCAGCGGCGGACCAACCCGCTCCAGGGCCCGGCGCTCGTGACCGAAGCCTCCGCCCACGCCACGTGGGTCGTCCTATGGGCCGTCGTCGGGTCGCTGATCGGCTCGTTCGGCAACGTCGTGGTGTACCGCTGGCCGCGCGGCGAGTCGGTGGTGCGCCCCCGTTCGCGCTGCCCGCGCTGCGAACGCGTGCTGTCGCCGCTCGATCTGGTGCCGGTGCTGTCGTGGCTCGTGCTGCGCGGGCGCTGCCGCAGCTGCGGCTCGGCCATCTCGCCCCGCTACCCCCTGGTGGAGGCCACGATGGCGCTCGGGTTCGGCCTCCTCGCATGGTCGTTCCCGATCATCGACGCCGGGGCTTCGGCACTGCCCCTCATGGCGCTCTTCGCGATGCTGCTCATGGCGGCCCTCATCGACCTCGACACCTACTTGCTCCCTGACGGGCTGACGCTGGGCGCCGCCGCCGTCGGCCTGCTCGGCGCGTTCCTCTACGCGCCCGGCTTCGGCCTGCCGACGCCACGCGAGGCGCTCATCGGCGCCGCGGTCGGCGTCGGCGTCCTGGTGCTGATCAACCGCATCGGCGGACTGGCGCTCCGGCGCATCAAAGACACCAAGGAGCGGCTGTGGCCGGTCTCGCTCGACACGGTCAACGCCGCTGCCCTGGCCGGCGTGGTCGGCGGCGTGTGGGTCGCGCTGGCGGTGGGCGCGCTCCAGGCGCTGGCCTCGGGCGTCGCGCGGCGCCCGCTGCGGCTCCCGGAGCCGCTCGTGTACGGTCTGTGGCTGGTCGCCCTCGTGTTCATGGTCAGCGGCGTCGGTGCGGCGTGGGGCGTGGACGCCGCTGCGAGCATCGCCGGCAGCGTGATCGGCGCAGGGGCGTTCGCGTTCGTCGGCGCCGTGTGGTGGTGGGTCGTCGATTGGCGCAGCAGCGAGCGGCGCGCGCCGCTCGAGGAGGCCGGCCCACCCGGGGACGACGACGGCGAACCCGTCGCCATGGGCTTCGGCGACGTCAAGCTGGCCGCCCCGCTCGGCGCCATGCTGGGCTGGGAGGCCTTCCTGGTCGGGCTGCTGTTGGCGGTGCTGCTCGGCGCCGTGATCGGCGTGGCGCAGCGGCTCGCGGGCGGCTCGCGCTTCGTGCCCTTCGGTCCCTTCATGGTGGTGGGCGCCTTCCTCGCCCTGGCGGTCGCCGAGCCATTGCTGGGCTGGTACCTCGGCCTCCTCGGCGTCTGATACCATTCGGGCCTCATGAACGTGCCCCTGACACCCAGCCTGCGCGGCCGCGACCTCCTGTCGCTGAGCGACCTCACCGCGGACGAGTTCCACGCCTTGATCGACACCTCCCTCGAGCTCAAGCGGCGCTGGCGAGCCGGTGATCGACCCCGCCTGCTGGAGCACAACACCATCGCGATGATCTTCGAGAAGCAGTCGCTGCGCACACGCTCGACCTTCGACATCGCCATGTACCAGCTCGGCGGGCACTCCGTCCTGCTGTCGCAGAACTACATCGGTTGGGGCGTACGCGAGACCATCCGCGACGTGGCGCACAACCTGGAACGCTGGGTCGACGGCATCATGGCGCGCACCTACGGGCACGCCACGCTCGTCGAGCTCGCGGAGCACGCCGACGTGCCCGTCATCAACGGCCTCTCCGACCTCCTCCACCCCTGCCAGCTGCTGGCGGACTACCTGACCATGCGCGAGACCTTCGGAGCGCTCGAGGGCCTGACGGTGGCGTACGTCGGAGACGGCAACAACGTCTCGAACTCCCACATCAACGCGGCCATGCACGCCGGGACGGCGTTGCGCATCGCCTGCCCTGATGGCTTCGACCCCGACCAAGGGGTCCTCGAGGCGGCCCGCGCCCGCGGTGCGGACGTGTCGATCATGCGCGATCCACGCGAGGCGATCCAGGGCGCCGACGTGCTCTACACCGACGTATGGATCTCGATGGGGCACGAGGAAGAGGCGGAACGTCGGCGGAACGCCTTCGCCGGCTACACGGTGACGCCGTCGTGGTTCGCCGACCTCTCGTCGCGCGGCGTGTTCATGCACGACCTGCCCGCGCACTACGGCGAGGAGTGCACCGAGGACGCCGTGTACCACGAGCGTTCGGTCGTGTTCGACCAGGCCGAGAACCGCCTGCACGCCCAGAAGGGCGTGCTGGTGCAGCTGCTGGCCGACCGTTCGGACGCCTGAGGTGGCGCTGCGCGTCGCGGTCCTGGGTGCCAGCGGTTACGGCGGCGCAGGGCTGATCGAGCGGCTCCGCAGCCATCCCGACGTGACGCTGGCGGCGCTGGCGTCTCGGCAGTTCCTCGGTCAGCCGATCGACGCCGCCTGGCCCCACGTGGCGGGCCTCGTACCGCTGCGCTTCGTCGACAGCGACGACGCCATCGCCGCCGCTGACCTCGTGTTCTGCGCGACCCCGCACGGCGCCACCGCGCCGCTCGTCGAGGCCGCGCGCACGGCCGGCAAGCGCGTGGTCGACCTGTCGGCCGACTTCCGGCTCGATGCCGACACGTACGCAACCTGGTACGGGCCACACCCGCATCCCGAACGCATCGAGGAGGCCGTCTACGGCCTACCGGAACTGCACCGCTCCGAACTGCTCGGTGCGACCATCGTGGCGAGCCCCGGCTGCAACGCCACCGCCGCGACGCTCGCCTTGGCACCCCTCGCCGCCGCCGGGCTGCTGGGCGACGTCCCGGTGGTCACGATCGTCACCGGCGCCTCGGGCGCCGGCCGCGCCACCGGCCTCGGCCTGCACTACCCGGAGCTCAACGAGAACGCCCGACCCTACAAGGTCGCCGGCACGCACCGCCACACCGGCGAGATCGAGGTCACGCTCGGGCGCGTCGCCGCGCAGGGCAAGGACGGCCGCAGCCGCGGCCCGAGCGAACGCGTCCGCATCGCCTTCAACCCCGTCCTGGTGCCGATGAACCGCGGCATCCTCGCGACGGCCGTGGCGCGCCCGCAGGGCGCCTCGCTGAACGACCGCGACCTGCTCGAGCGCTACCGAGACTTCTTCGACGGCGACCCGTGCATCGTCGTGCAGGCCGACCTGCCCCAGACCAAGGCCGTGGCGGGATCGGACCGCGCGGTCGTGTCGGTGCGCTGGGACGAGCGCAGCGACGCCATCGTCGCCATGTGCGCCATCGACAACCTCGGCAAGGGCGCCGCCGGCCAGGCGGTACAGGGCATGAACCTCGCGCTCGGCGTCCAGGAGACGACCGGGTTGCGCATGGAAGGACAGTGGCCATGAAACTGCCGCTCGGGTTCCGCACCGCCGGTGTCGCTGCCGGCATCAAGCGTTCCGGTCGACCGGACCTGGGACTCATCGTCGGCGACGAGCCGCTCGCGTGGGCGCTGGTCGGCACCGAGAACCTGGTGAAGGCACCGTGCGTGACGCGCAACCGGGCCCGCCACGCGGCCCTCCACCCCGTCCGCGCGCTGGTCGTCAACGCCGGCAACGCCAACTGCGCCAACGGCGACACCGGCGTGTGGGACAACGAGGACCTGGCCGCCATCGGCGCTGGTGCGCTCGGTCTCGAGCGCGTACAGGACGTGCTGACCGCCTCGACCGGCGTGATCGGCAAGCCGCTGCCCATGGACCGCGTGCGCGCCGGTGTGCCGCTCGCCGTGGCCGCCCTGCAGGGCGACGACGCCGACGACCTCGCAGGCGCCATCCTCACCACCGACCTCGTGACGAAGCAGGTCGAGGCCACCCTCCCGGGCGGCGCACGCGTGCTCGGCATCGCCAAGGGCTCGGGGATGATCCACCCGAACATGGCGACGATGTTCGCCTTCGTCCTCACCGACGCCGTCGTCGATCAGCGCCACCTCCGTCGAGCCTGGCGCGAGATCACGGACGCGACCTTCAACCAGGTGAGCGTCGACGGCGACACCAGCACCAACGACATGGCCATCGTCCTCGCCAGCAACCGCACCCGCTGCGAGCCCGACGACCTCGTCGCCGCGCTCACGCAGGTGTGCGAGGGCTTGGCGCGCGCGATCGCCGCCGACGGTGAGGGCGCCACCACGCTGATCACGGTCGAGGTCCGCGGCGGCCGCACGCCGGCTGACGCCCGCACGGCCGCCAAGGCGGTCGCCTCGAGCAGCCTGGTGAAGACGGCGATCCACGGGCGCGACCCGAACTGGGGCCGCATCGTCTCGGCGATCGGCCAGAGCGGCGTGGTCGCCGACATCGACAACCTCACGGTTCGGTTGCAGGGGGTGGAGGTGTTCCACGGCACCTCGAAGCCGTTCGACGAGCCGTCGTTGTCGGCCGCGATGCACGGGGCCGAGGTCGTGATCGAGATCGACCTCGCCGCCGGCGAGGGCAGCGCCCGCGCCTGGGGCTGCGACCTGACGGCCGACTACGTCCGCATCAACGCCGAGTACCGCACCTGAAGACCGTCAACGCTTGCGCTGCATGACGTGTACCGCCTTGCCGTGTGCCACCTCGGCGGCCTCCATGACCGCCTCCGCGATCGTGGGGTGCGCGTGCTGGGTGAGCGCCAGGTCCTCGAGGGTCGCTCCCATCTCGAGCGCCAGGGCGGCCTCCGAGACGATGTCGCCGGCGCCCGGGCCGACCATGTGGAAGCCGAGCAACAGGTCGGTCTCGGCGTCGCCTACGAGCTTGACCAATCCCTCCTTGACGCCCAGCGTCATGGCGCGCCCCAGGGCGGGGAGCTTGAAGACCCCGACGCGCACCTCGAAGCCGGCGGCCTTCGCCTCGGCCTCCGTCATCCCGACGCTGGCCAGCTCGGGGCTGGTGTAGATCACGTTCGGCACGAGGGTGTCGTACGCGCTCGGCTTGCCGGCCGCGTGCTCGGCCGCCACCAAACCCTCCTTCATCGCCTTGTGTGCGAGCAGCGGTGCGCGGGCCACGTCGCCGATCGCGTAGACGTGCGGCACGTTCGTCTGGAGGTGGTCGTTCACGGGGACGAAGCCGCGCTCGTCGACGGTGACGCCGATGCCCTCGAGGCCCAGGCCGGCGCCGTTCGGTCGGCGCCCGACGGCCACGAGCACCCTGTCGACGGTGACCGTCTCGTTCTCGCCGCCCTTGAGCTCGAGGGTGACCTCCACGCCGTCGTCGGTGGTGCGCTGCGAGACCGCCTTGGTGCCGGTCCTGATCGTCACGCCACGCTTCTCGAAGCTGCGGCGCAGCTCCTTGGCGACGTCCGGATCGGCGGTCGGGACGATCTCGTCCATCAGCTCCACGACCGTGACGTCGCTCCCGAGCGCCGCGTAGACGTCGGCGAACTCCAGGCCGATCGCGCTGCCGCCGAGCGTCATGAAGCGCTTGGGCACCTCGGCCACGAGCAGCGCGCCGGTCGAATCGACGACGCGCTCGCCGTCGCTCTCGAAGCCGGGGATCTCGATCGGGCGCGAGCCGGTGGCGACGATCAGCTTCTCGAAGGTGACCTTCTCGCCGTCGACCTCCAGGGTGTGTGCGTCGGTCACGGTCGCGGTGCCTTCGAGGGTGGTCACGCCGTTGCCCTTGAGGAGCTGCTTCACGCCGCCGGAGAGCTTCGCGACGATGCCCGACTTCCAGCGCTCGACCTGCTTCAGGTCGACGCTCGGTTCGCCGAACGAGACGCCGAAGTCGCTCGCGTGCGCTCCCTCGCGCAGCGCAGCGGCGACGTGCAGGAGCGCCTTCGTGGGGATGCAGCCGACGTTGAGGCAGACCCCGCCGATCGGCCCCTGCTCCACGACGGCGACCGTGAGGCCGAGCTGCGCGGCCCGAATGGCGGCGTGGTACCCGCCCGGGCCGGAACCGATGACGACGAGGCCGTAGTCCATGCTGAGGTCCTCCTGCGTGGCCGCGGCCGGGGCCCTGATCGCCCACGGGGCCGGGCCCGGTGTCGCGGCAGTGTACCGCGAGCCCCCGGCGTTCGCCGTACGATGCCGGCGTGCCACAGGCCGTCACCAGCGTCCCACACCACGCCCTGACCCGCGCCGACGTGCCGTCGGCCCGGGCCGAGTTCGACGACATCATCGTCTTCGCCTACACCTTCGACGCATACGCGCACGTCGGTCTCGAGGCGTGCGGCGCCTTGGCGAACGCAACGCAGGCGCGCTTCGTCGACACGCGGGAGCTGCCGAGCGATCTCGACACGCTGCGGGCATGCTTGTTCTTCGAGGCGCGCCGCTGGATCGTGCTCGAGCGCGAACCCGACACGCGTGCGCGCCTGTACGTGGGGGCGCTCCTGGTGGCGATCGAGGACGCGCTCGACGAGCTGCACGACGGTTCCGAGGCGCTGCCGCTCGCCTGAGCGCGTGAGCCGCACGGCCGCGAGACGCTACACTGTCGGTCTCATGGACCACTCCACCCCCGCCACGCCCGAGGCCGGCCCCACCATCGACCGCCGCCCGGAGCGCTACGACCCGCAGGCCATCGAGCCGCGCTGGCGCCGCGCCTGGGCAGAGCAGGGGCTGCACCGTGTCGACCTCACCGACGATACGCGGCCGAAGTACTTCTTCCTCACCATGTACCCCTACCCGTCGGGCGACCTGCACGTGGGTCACTGGTACGCCGAGGCGCCGGCCGACGCCGCCGCCCGCTACCGCCGCATGCGTGGCTACAACGTCCTGTTCCCGATGGGCTTCGACGCTTTCGGCCTGCCGGCCGAGAACGCCGCGATCCGGGCGGCGCGCGAGGGTGAGAAGGTCCACCCGGCGACGCTGACGTATCAACGCATCGAGCGCATGGAGCAGCAGTTCGACCAGATGGGGGCGATGTTCGACTGGTCGAAGAAGATCGTGACGTGCGACCCCTCGTACTACCGCTGGAACCAGTGGCTGTTCATCAAGATGTTCGAGCGCGGGCTCGCGTACCGCAAGGAGAGCTTCGTCAACTGGGACCCGGTCGACCAGACGGTGCTGGCGAACGAGCAGGTGATCGACGGCCGCGGCGACCGCTCCGGGGCGCTCGTGGAGCGGCGCCTGATGCCGCAGTGGCATTTCAAGATCACGGACTACGCCGATGAGCTGCTCGACTTCTCCAACCTGGAGTGGCCCGAGAAGGTCAAGACGATGCAGACCAACTGGATCGGCCGCTCGGAGGGCGCGGAGGTCGACTTCCGCACCGAGCAAGGCGATCCGATCACCGTCTTCACCACCCGGCCCGACACCCTGTGGGGCGCCACCTTCGTCGTCCTCGCCCCGGAGCACCCGCTGGTCGCTCGCGTGACGACGCCCGAGCGGCGAGCCGAGGTCGAGGCCTATGCGGCCACCGCAGCGAGCAAGAGCGAGATCGACCGGCAGGCCGAGGGGCAGGAGAAGACCGGCGTCTTCACCGGCGGCCACGCGCTCAACCCGGTCAACGGTGAACGCGTCCAGATCTGGATCGCCGACTACGTGCTGATGACGTACGGCACCGGCTCGATCATGGCCGTCCCGGCACACGACGAGCGCGATCTCGCCTTCGCGCGCACCTTCGGCCTGCCCGTGCGCGTGGTGGTGGAGCCGCCGGGTGCCGACCTCGACGGCGACACCTTGTCCGAGGCCTACACGGGCGACGGCGTGATGGTGAACTCCGGTCGCTTCGACGGCACCCCGACCGGCAAGGGCGACGCCGGCGCCGAGGGCATCGCGACGGTGATCGCCTGGCTCGATGACGAGGGGATCGGTCGGCGCAAGGTCACGTACCGTCTGCGCGACTGGCTCATCAGCCGCCAGCGGTACTGGGGGACGCCCATCCCGATGCTGTACTGCGACGAGTGCGGCCTGGTTCCAGTGCCCGTGACGTCCCTGCCGGTCGAACTGCCGACCGACGTCGCCTTCATGCCGACGGGCCAGTCGCCGCTGACCACGCACGCGCCGTTCCTGCACGCCACCTGCCCGAGCTGCGGTGGCGACGCGCAGCGCGAGACCGACACCATGGACACCTTCATGGATTCGTCGTGGTACTGGTTCCGCTACCTGGCACCCGACCTCGACACGGCGCCCCTCGACGAGGCACTGGCTCGGCGCTGGACGCCTGTCGACATGTACACCGGCGGTGTGGAGCACGCCATCTTGCACCTGATGTACGCGCGCTTCTTCACCAAGGTGCTGCGCGACCTGGGCCTGATCGACCACGGCGAGCCGTTCAAGCGGCTCTACAACCAGGGCATGATCCTGGGGGCCGACAACGAGAAGATGTCGAAGTCGCGCGGCAACGTGGTCAACCCCGACCAGTTGATCAGCGACTACGGAGCAGACGCCGTCCGCGCGTACCTGATGTTCATCGGGCCGTGGGACCAGGGCGGTCCCTGGAACTACCAAGGCATCGAGGGCGTGGTGCGCTTCCTGAACCGCGCGTGGGCCGTGGTGCTCGCCCCGCCCGAGGGCGATCCGGCCGCCGTCGTCGCAGAGGCGCGGACACGCGACCTGCGGCGCGCGGTGCACACGGCGATCAAGGAGGTCACCGACGACCTCGAGGGGTTCCGCTTCAACACCGCGGTAGCGGAGCTGATGACGCTCCAGAACGCCATGGCCAAGGCCAAGGACGCGGCGATGGTCCTCACCCCGGCCTGGGACGAGGCCTGCCGCACGCTGGCGACGCTGCTGGCGCCGATCACGCCGCACCTCGCCGAGGAGCTCTGGCAGCGCCTCGGGCACGCCACGTCGGTGCATCTCGAGGCGTGGCCCGAGGCCGACGCCTCCGCGCTGACGCGCGACGAGGTGCGCTACGCCGTGCAGGTCAACGGCAAGCTGCGCGCCGAGATCGACGTGGCCGCCGGGGCCGAGAAGGACGTGGTCCTGGCGACCGCGAAGGCGGTGCCGAACGTCGTCCGCTACCTCGACGAGGGGGCGCTGGTGCGCGAGATCGTCGTGCCGGGCAAGCTCGTCAACCTGGTGGTGAAGCCGAAGGCGTAGGTCCGTTCACTGTGGCGTGAACAGCACGACATCGGTCAGCGTCGCCAGGTCGACCATCGGTTGCACCAGGAAGCTGCGCCGCAGTTCGTTCGGGTCCTGCGGCAGCACCTCGGCGACGCGGCCGACGGGGATGCCGCGCGGGAACAGACCGCCGAAGCTGGTGGTCTCGACCAGGTCACCCGCGACGACGCTCTGCTCCGGGATGAAGCGGTCGACGCGAACGAGGCCACCCACCTCCCCGACGGCCACGCCCTGCCCGCCCTTGTCGCGGACCGCGACGCCGACGCGCGACTGCGGGTCGAGCACCGTGCGAACCACCGAACGCGCCTTGCCGACCTCGACCACGATGCCGACGAGTCCCTCGGGCGCCGACACCGGCATGCCGCGCACCACGCCGTCGCGGCGGCCCGCGCCGATCGTCAGGGTGTCGACGGCGGGCGTCCGGCTCCAGCCCACGACCGGTACGACGAGCACGGCGCCGGGCGAGTGGTTGCGGCGTACGTCGAGCAGCACCTCGAGCTCTTGGAGCCGCAGCTCCAGTTGGCGCGACGCCGCCTCGCTCTGCGCGAGCGCGGCTCGCAGCGCCTCGTTCTCGCTCCGTAGGTCGGCGCGTTCGGTGAGCGACAGCGCGCTCGCGCGCAGGTTGCGGCCAGCGTTTCCGACCAGGTCGTGGGGAAGCGCGATGGCGCTCGACACGTCGACCGGGACCACACCGACGAACGCCGTGAACACGAACGTGAGCAGTCCGAGCCCGACGAACACGTACCACGCGCGGAAGAAGCTAGCCAAGGCGGACCCCGAGGGCGCGGGCCAGGGTGATGACGGTCGGCAGCGACAGACCGACGACGTTGCTGTAGCAGCCCTCGATGCGCTCCACCAGACCCGCGCCGCGGCCCTGGATGGCGTACGCGCCGGCCTTGTCGTCGCCCTCGCCGCTGGCGACGTAGGCCGCTACGTCGCGCTCGTCGAGCGGGCGGAAGGTGACGACCGTGCGCTCGACGTGGGCGCGCGTGTGCTGTCCACGCCACAAACAGTGGCCGCTCAACACGACGTGCGAGCGGCCGGAGAGGCGCTCGATGAAAACGCGTCGCTCGGCCGCATCGGCGGGCTTGCCGAGCACCTCGCCATCGACGACGACCACCGTGTCGGCCGCGATCACGAGCGGGTCTGCACCGTCAGGGCCGTCCGCGGTGGCGCCGCGGAGCGCCGCGAGGCGAGCCTGGACCGCACCCGCCTTGGCGGCTGCGAGCCTGGCGACCAGCGCGGGCGGGGGTTCGCCCGGCAGCGCCCGCTCGTCGACGTCGGCCGCCATCACCGTGACCGCGACGCCGAGCGCCGCGAGCAGATCGCGGCGGCGCGGCGAGGCGCTGGCGAGGACGACGGTGGCGGCGGTGCTCATCGGCGCCAGTCTACCCAGGCGGGCCGCGCTGGGCCCGTCCGGCCGGGGGTAGACTCTCCGGGGACGCGCGCGGGCGACGTGTGGAGCGCGAGGGCGCGCCGTGGAGGCGGCATGGACGACATCGAGACCCTGAAGCGGCGCGCCGGCGAGGCGGCCGCAGGCCTGGTGCGGAGCGGCACGGTGGTAGGGCTCGGGACCGGCAGCACGGCGCGCTACGTGATCGCGGCGATCGGCCGCGCCCTGGCGGACGGCACCCTGACGGACGTCTCCGGCGTGCCCACCTCCGTGGCATGCGAACGCATGGCGCGTGAGGCCGGCATCCCGATCAAAGAGCTCGGGGTCGCGGGCGTCGACATCGCGATCGACGGCGCGGACGAGATCGACCCCGAGCTCGAGGCGATCAAGGGGCTCGGCGGCGCCATGACGCGCGAGAAGATCGTCGCGGCAGCGGCACGCCGTTTCGTGCTGGTGGCGGACGCGAGCAAGCGCGTCGAGCGCCTCGGCGAGCGCGCCCCGGTGCCGGTCGAGGTGCTGCGCTTCGGCTGGCGTCGCACCGCCGCGGCGCTCGCATCGCTGGGATGTACTCCGCGGTTGCGCGGTGGCGAGGCCGCACCAGCGCTGACCGACAACGGTCATCCGGTGCTGGACTGCGTGGTGCCGGCGGGGTTCGACGCGGCCGCGTTCGCGGCAGCCGCCGACACGCTTCCCGGCGTGGTCGGGAACGGCCTCTTCCTAGGCCTCGCGCGCACCGCCTTCATCGCGGGCGATGGCGACGTGGTGCGCCTGGAGCGGGGCGGGGAGGCGTCGTGATCGTTGCCGTCGGGCTCGACATGATCGAGTTGGTCCGGATCAAGAAGGTGTGGCAGAACCACCCGCACCGCTTCCTGTACCGCCACTTCACGGCCGAGGAGATCACGTTCTGTCGGGCGCAGGCCGATCCGCTCCCCTCGATCGCCGCACGCTTCGCCGCGAAGGAGGCGTTCCAGAAGTGTTGGCACGAGGCGCACGGCTGGCAGGACGTCTGGGTGGTGCGCGACGGCCTGAAGCCGCACTTGGCGTTCTCGCCGCACATCCAGCGGCAGATCGACGAGCGTTCCATCGTGGTGCACCTGTCGATGACGCACAGCCGCGATCACGCCGCGGCGGTGGTGGTGCTGGAGCGCCCCTGACGGCACCCTGCCGGAGCGGGACGAACGATCGGTGGAGACGCCCATGAGAAGACCGGCCGCGGCTGGGAGCCACGGCCGATCCCCACGTGACGATCAAGACAGCTGCTCAGAAGCCTTCGGAGACGCCCTCGAGTTCCTCGCGGTCGATGATCGTGATGCTGCGGTAGCCCGACTCGATGAGGCCTTCGGCCCGCAACTCGGTGATGATCTTCGACACGCTCTCACGCGTGGAGGCGGTCCCTTCGGCCACGAGCTCGTGGGTGGCGGAGATCATCGGCCGGCCGGCCGAGTCGCGCCGCGCGAGCGGCGTATCGGACAGCTTGAGCAGGTAGCGAGCGACGCGCTGGCGCAGGTCGCCGGTCTGCAGGTGGTAGCCGTAGTCCATCTGGCGCTGCATCTGGTGCGAGAGCGAGCGCGTGATGGTCATCAGGTCGGCGTGGTTGATCATGGCGGGATCGATGGCCTCGATCTGGGCCGACGTGAGGGCCTCCGCGATCTCCGCGCGCTCGCCATCCATGAACGCCTCCTCGCCGAAGTAGTCTCCAGGCAGGACGTGTCGCACGGTCAGGACGCGCCCCTCGGGGGTCATGCGGGCGATGCGCACCAGGCCGTCGCGCACCCGGAACACGGACTGGGCCGGGTCGCCGCTGTGGTACAGCGTCTGCCTGCGCTGGAACGTGAGCGTCTGGTGCGGGGCGGTCATGGTGGCCTCCGGGGCGGTCGCGATGTCGTCTCGGGCTGCGCGAGGAACGGCGGGGTTGCTGGTGATGCGGTCGTTCCGGTAGCTGACGGTCATGCTGCGACCTCCTGGGTCTCCACGAACCGGTGATGGCCGCGGGCGAGAACGGTGGATGAGCGGAGTCGGCGCTCGGCGCTGCGCGCCGCGATGAAGCCGGAGCTCGTGGCGCCGAGGGCGCCCTGTCCCGGGAAGACGGTGTCGCCGGCGAGGAAGAGCCCCGGCACGTCCGTGCGATGCGATGGCGCCGCGAAGTTGGCGTGTCGGGTGGTCTGGGGGAAGCCGCCGACGGTGCCGTCCGCCCGGCGGGGGTAGCGCTTGAACGTGCGCGGCGTGCCGCTGCGCAGGTAGCCGAGGCCGTCGCGGAAGCCGGGCATGACGCGCTCGACCTGCTCGAGCAGTCGGCCTTCGAGGGCGCGCTTGGCGGCCTCGTACGCCACCCGGTCGTCGGCGAGCGACATCCAACGCTGCGCGTCGACGTGCGTGGACACGGTGACCGCGTGATGCCCAGCGGGCGCACGACTGCGATCGGCGGCCGGGCTGACCGACACCAGCAGGTTGGCGGGTGGCGCGTCGCCGGCGTGCGCCTCGGGGTTCGAGACCGTCAGGTCGGTGACCTGTTGGAACGGTCGAGGCGCCTCGCGCAGCGCTGCCGCCGCCACGCCGGCGTACAGCGTGAAGGCGCCCCACATGCGCGGCTGGTCGGCGTCGCGCCGTTGGAGGCGCTCGGTGGCGACCTCACCGAGCAGGGCGACGGTGTTGCGCAGCGGCACGGCGCTGACGACCACCGGGGCACGCACGACACCGTCGCGCGTGGTGACGCCGGCGATCCGGCCGTGGTCGTCACGCACGATGGAGCGGGCGGCGGTGCCGAGGCGCACGGTGCCGCCGCGCGCGCTGACGACGTCGAGCAACTCCTCCGCCAGGCTACCGAGGCCACCGAGCACGTACTGAGCGCCCGAACGGTAGACGTCGAGGGCGAGGGCGCCGTTGGGTGCCACGCAGGCGTCGGCCCGGCACTGCATCGCGTCGAGCAGCTGGCCGTCGATGAACGCGCGCACGTGCGGGTCGTCGATGGCGTACGCGTTCAGGCGATCGCCGACGCTGCGACCGAGGTTGGCGACCACGGCGAGCAGGCTGGGATGAGCGGCGCGCGCGCTGTCGATCACGTCGGCGGGATGGCGCAGGGGCAACACGGGGAAGCGACCGGCGGCCCGCCGCATCGCCGTGGCAAGACGCTCGACTTCGTCCCAGAAGCGCCCCACGGCGCCGGCCTGGGCCGGGAAGCTCGCGGCCAGGGCGGCGCGCCAGGCGTCGCGATCGCGGTGGAGGTCGATCACACGGTCGTCGACGAGCACGCGAATGGCAGGATCGACGTCGAGGTAGCGAGGCACGCGTCCGACGCGTTCGAACACGCCGCGGACCAGGCCACCCGGTTCGAGGCCCATGCCGACCGTGGCTCCGACGGCGAAGCGGTAGCCGTCCTCTTCATAGCTCGCCGCGCAGCCTCCGGGGTGCACATCGCGCTCGAGCACGAGCACGCGGCGTCCGGCGTGCGCGAGCAGCGCACCGGCGGTCGAACCCGCCAGGCCCGCTCCGATGACGACGGCGTCGTAGACCTGAGCGGCGGCGTTGCGGCGCTCGGCGCTCATTGGCGCACCGCTGCGGCGGTGCCGACCGTCTCGCGGACGAGGTCGTGGAAGCGCTCGACGGCGTCGGCGCCGCTCGCGGCGAGGTAGCGACCACCGACGAGTTCGGCGCGGCGGGGATCGGTGTTGAAGCCGTTGCCGCCGAGCACCAACAGGGGTGCGATGCCCTGCAGGTGATTGCGCTTGTTCATCAGGTGGTGCACGGAGTCGATCGACGACGCCGAGATCATGACCGCGACCGGCCGCACGGTGCGCGCCATGTCGGCGAGGTCCTCGACGGGCGTGTTGGCGCCGATGAAGTAGACCTGGTACCCGGAGCGACGCAGCAGCACCGCGAGCACCAGCGCGCCGAGTTCGTGCTGGTCGTGCGGCGCGCAGGCGACGATGACGCCGTGGCCGCTGCGGTTGCTGCCCGAGAGGCTCATGAGTTGGCGCAGTCGGCCGTTGATGTAGGAACTCGCGAAGTGCTCGGTGGTCGTGTTGACCACGCCCTCGTGCCAGAGCGTGCCGAGTTCGACCATCACCGGCTGGAACAGCTCGATCACGACGTCTTCGACCGGATAGAGCGTGTGCGCCTCGGCGACCACGCGATCGGCGTGGCCGTCGTCGAGGTCGACGAGCGCCGCCACGAGCTCGCCTTGCAGATCGCGCAGGGGGCGCGGGCCGCGTTGATCGGATGGGTTGCGACCGACGATCTGCGCTGCGCGCGACGCTGGGACGCCGTCGTCGACGTGTGCCTTGATGGCCTTGATGTCGGTGACGTCGTCGTCCGAGTACAGGCGGTAACCGGACTCGGAACGCTCGGGCTTCGGCACACCGTAGCGGCGCTCCCATTGGCGCAGCGTGGTGGCCGGAACGCCTGTGCGCTCTTCGACCTCGTTGACCGTGTACTTACCTCGCGACATTGCGCTCGTGGCTCCTCTCGCGTCCGCACCCCGATTCGTCGAGGCCTTGTCGAACGTTGGACGAAGCATAGCGCTAAGGTTAGACAAAGTCAATACATCTCCCCTGGTAGTGGGGTGTCCATCTGTTGCCTTATACGTTCTGGACTGCGTTTCTAGCTGTACAACCCTTGACCAGTGCCGGCCGCCACGGGCGGTGCCTGCGGGGCGGCCGGCGGACGCCATGACGTCCCTGCGGTAGCATGCCGCCGATGTCGAAGCCCCGCAAGCACGTCACCGTCCACACCGACGGCAGCTGCGAGACCCAGACCGGCGACGGTGGCTGGGCCTACCTCCTCGAGTACAGGGGCAAGGAGCGCAGCGCCAGCGGCTTCGAGGAGAACACCACCAACAACCGCATGGAGCTCACGGCCGCGGTCCGCGCCCTCGAGGCGCTCACCGAGCCCTGCTCAGTCGAGATCGTCACCGACAGCCAGTACCTCAAGAAGGCCTTCACCGACGGTTGGCTCGTCAGCTGGCAACGCAACGGCTGGCGCACGACGAGTCGCCAGAGCGTGAAGAACCGCGACCTCTGGGAACGCCTCCTCGAGTTGACCGGTACGCACGAAGTGACCTGGAGCTGGACACGCGGCCACGCAGGGCACGACGCCAACGAACGCGTCGATGGCCTCGCGCTCCGTGCGCGCCGCGAACGCAGCGGCAGCGCCGACGCCTGAAGCCGCGCCCCGCGCGCGGCCGCGCCTCAGGGCTGCGCCAACACCGCCAACAGTTCGCGCAACGCGAGCATCCCCTCGTCGAGCGACGCGGGCTCGATCCACTCGCCCGCGCGGTGTGCGTCGCCGCCGCGGTACACGCCGAAGCAAAGCGCCGGCAGACCGGCCGCCATGGCGGCGTTCGCGTCGGTGCTGCTCGCCGAGCGCTGCGGCTCGACACCGACCGAACGGAGTGCCTGCTCGGCCAGCGCGACCAGTGCCTCGTTCCCACCCGACGCGGCCGGACGGTCCCCCACGCGCCTCACCTCGACAGCCACCCCGTGGCGCCGTGCGACGGAGCGCATGCGCCGTTCGGCGTCGGCGGCCAGCCGCCTCAGCGCCTCGGCATCGACACTGCGCAGGTCGACGGTGCACGTGGCCTCCTCGGCGATGGCGTTCACCGTCGTGCCACCGCGCGCCACACCGACGTTCACGCTGGAGCGGGGTACGCGCGTCACCTCCATGCGCGTCAGCGCATGGATGACGTCGCCGAGAGCGTGCAGCGCCGACGGCGCACCGTAGTCGCCCCACGAGTGACCGCCCGGCCCCGACAAGCGCGCCTCGAAACGCACCGACCCGACGCCTTGATCCACCACGCCGCCCAGGTGCCCGTCGACGGCGATGAAGGCGTCGACCTCCCCGCGCAGGTCGGCGACGAGCGCCTTGGCGCCCCTGAGGTCGCCCAGGCCCTCCTCACCGACCGTGGCGGCCAGCAGCAAGCGCGGCCGCTGCGAGAGCACTCCGGCGTCGATCGCCTCGGCGGTCGCCGTCAGGACGCCCAGGCTCGAGCTGTTGTCGCCGAGACCAGGCGCGTACCAGCGACCAGCCTTCTCGCGCACCGTCACGTCGGTGCCCGCCTCGAAGACCGTGTCGAGGTGGGCCGCCAGCACCACGCGCGGCCCCCGCCCGCCGGGCACGTCGGCCAGGACGTTGCCGATGGCGTCGATACGAGGTTCCAGACCGGCGGCGCGCCACAGCTCGGCGACGAACGAGGCACGCCGACCCTCGTCGAACGGCGGCGCAGGGACCTCGCAGATCGAGCGTGCCAGCGCCGCGGCACGCCCCGGGGGCGTGCCGGGACGCGCTGCGCTCACCTTCCGTCGCCGCCTGGGTCGAGCGTCGCGATGCCCTCTCGCAGCGCGTAGAGGGCGGCCTGCGTGCGGTTGTTCAGGCGCAGCTTCGAGAAGATCTCGGAGAGCCGGTTGCGCACGGTCTTCTCTGAGACGCCGAGCGCGAGCGCGATCTCCTGGTTCGACGAGCCCTGCGCCAACAAGCGCAGGATGTCCTCTTCGCGTTCGGTCAGCTCACTGATGGCGTGCTCAGGGTGCCTCGGCAACTCCCCATAGCGGCGGAACTCGTCGAGGATCGACGCCGCCATCTCAGCCGACAGCAGCGTCTCCCCAGCCGCGACCCGATGGATCGCGTCGAGCAGGTCCTCGGCGCTGGCGTCCTTGAGCAGGTAGCCGCGCGCGCCGGCCTTCACCGCCTCGAACACGTAGCGGTCCTGGCGGTACATCGTGAGGATGATCACCCGCGCCTCGGGGTGCTCGGCGAGGATGGCCTTGGTGGCGGCCACCCCATCGAGCTCCGGCATCTGGATGTCCATCAAGATCACGTCGGGTTTGGTGTCGAGCGCGTGCCTGATCGCCTCTCGGCCGTTGGCCGCCTCACCGATCACCCTGAAGCCTTCCTCGCTCTCGAGGATGCTCCGAAGGCCCTGGCAGAACATCGCGTGGTCGTCACAGAGCAGCAGCCGCGTCATAGCGCCCATGCTACCCGACCCCCGCAGGTGCTACCGTGCGTTCGAGGGACGCCCGCGGGGCCAACGCGAACGACGGCCCGCGCTCCGTACCGCGCCCTCGGGTGTGCCGGAGCGCGGGCGGTCGCGCGCTGGCCGACCGCGGGCGTCCTTCCATGCAGCGCTTCCACGGAGCGCGGCGCGTCGATCGCACCATGCGTGCCGGCGACGAGCCACCCTCCGTGTCCGCGCCAGGAGGAGTCCCATGCGTCATCCCAAAGCCGCGCTCGTCGAGCGCGCCCAGGCCGAAGGTCGTGGCAAGCCCGTGTTCGAGACCACCAGGAGCGGCCCCGAGCATGAACCGGTCTTCCAGGCGGAGGCGAGCCTCGATGGCGTCGTCCTCGGCCACGGCGAGGGGGGCAACAAGCGCGAGGCCGAGCGCCGCGCGGCGGAGTCGGCGCTCGTCGCCCTCGATCGCGTCGCGCTGGACAGCGCCAGCGTGAGCGCCGACGACACCCCGTTCGACGGTCCTTGGCCGATGTTCGAGACCGTGCTCGCCTCCGCGCTGCAGGTGGCGAACGCCCGCGTCCCGACCGAGTTGCGCGGCGACGCCGCTCGCGAGGCCGTCCAGGCGTTCACGCTCACCCTCTACAAAGGCATGTTGGAGTCGCTCGGCGACGTGGTCGAAGACGACGAAGACGCCGAGGACGACGAGGCCTAGGCTGGCTCGTCGTCGGCGCTGGCGAGCCGCCGGGCGGCCCGCTCGATGCGCTTGAGGTCCTCGGAGGCCTTCTCCTTCACGAGCATGTCGAGCAACCCGGGGCTCACGTCGAGATCGCCACTGCCGCGGGCCTGCACGATGTCGACCATCTTGGCCGCGAACGCTCGCAGCGGGGTCTCCATCGTGATGGCGCTCAGGTCCTCGCCCTGCGGCGCGCGCACGTCGATCAGGTCGCCGTCGAGTCCGTTGCGATCGCCGCGCACGTGCACCACGACGCGCCCATGCTCGGTGACGACCAGGAACGACTCATCGGGCCGGTCGCTCACTCGCTGGCCTCGTCGAGGAAGCGCTGCAACGCCTCGACGTTGACCGTGATGGGCGCGCGGCGACGGCGCACCGCGCCGTACTCGAGCAGACGCGCCAGGCAATGGCTCACCGTCTCGCGCGTGGCGCCGATCATCTTGGCCAGGTCCTGCTGGGTGAGGTTGAGGTCGATGACGGTGCCCCGCTCGCCGGGAGCGCCGAAGTCCTTCGCGAGCCTCAGCAACAGGTTGGCCAGGCGGCCGGGCGCGTCGAACGCGCCGACCTCGGCCTGCCACTGCTGCGCCTGCCAGAGCCGCGTCGACATCACCTGGATGAACTTCATCGCGATGCGCGGCTGCTGCTGGAGCAGGCGCTGGAAGTCGGACTCGGGCATGACGATGAGCGTCGTGTCGATCACCGCCTCGGCCTGGTTCGGCCGACGCTCGCTCTCGAGCAGCAGCAACTCACCGAAGATGTCGTACTGCCCGAGCAAGCCCAAGATCATCTCCTTCCCGTTGGGGAAGTACATCGAGATCTTGACCATGCCTTCTCGGATGAAGTACAGCGCGTCGGCCGGATCCTCCATGTGGTAGATGATCTCGCCCTGTGCAAAGCGCTTGTAGGGCGTGATCCTGGAGAGTTCCTCGAGCTCGACCGCCGACAGGTCCTCGAAGAGCTTCGTGTTCTTCAGATGCCACACCAGACTCGGATATTCCTGCACGTCGTCAGTGTAGCCCAACTGGCGCCCTGGAGCGCTGGGCAGCGCTCTCGCACCCATCAACCTTCACTGTCAGTCGGCGACGACGTCGATCACGCCGAACGCCTCGAGGTAGCCGATCGCGCGCTCGTACGCGCCCATGTCGACGAAGTTCTCGAGCTGGTAGCCTCCGACGAACACCGTCGGCGTACCGCGCAACTGCAATGCCGTCGCGACGTCGAACGCGCGCTCGATGGTCGCGACGTGGCGACCCTCGGCGAGGCAGGCCTCGACCCCGTCGGTCGTGACGCCTGCAGCGTCCGCGATGTCCAACAGGGCTTCGTCGACGTCGGGGAGCCCCGTCCACTCGGGCTGCCGCTCGAAGAGCGCGTCGTGGAAGTCCCAGAACGCCTCGTCGTCGCCCGGGTTGGCGTCGGCCACGCACTCCGACATCTCGGCTGCGCGGAACGAGTTCGGGAACGAGCCGATCAGAGGGAAGTGGTGGTACTCGATGCGCACGTCGCCCCGTGGCAGCAGTTCCGCCTCGATCCTAGGGAGCACGTCCGCGACGAAACGACGGCACGCGGGGCAGGAGAAGTCGCTGAAGTCACGGATCACGATCGGGGCATCGGCCGGCCCCTTCACATGCCGCGCGACGGGGAACGCGTCGTCCTGGACCTCGGCGAGCGCCAACGCGAAGGTGAGCGCGTAGGGCGCCTCACCGTCATCGACGTCGAGCGTCAGGCGGAAGCGCTCGATCCCGACCACCGACGGACCAGCTCCGGCCAGATCGGGCAGTGCGCGCTCCAGGAACTCGAGGACAGGCTGCTCGATGCCCACGCCGACCCCGGTCGCCGCGCCGACGAGCGCGGCCACGTCCCCCGCTGCGACATCGGTGAGCGCACTGGACTGCCCACGCACCGCGTACAGCGCGCCGTTTCGCAGCACCGGCTCGATCACCAGGCCGCTTACGGTGCTGAAGACGCCGTCGTCGGCCGGTTCGGACTCGACCTCTACCGCCGCCAGGGCGGCCAAGCCGTCCGGTTCGGCGCCGATCTGGGCCGACGCCGAGCCGATCAGGGCAGATGCGATCACGAACAGGAGCAGCGCCATGCGGCGCGCGACGATCGGGTGCTGGCAGTCGGTCATGCGGGGTCTCCTCCATCGGGGTCGTCCGTGAGTGGTTCGCTGCGGGCGCAGGTCACGCGAAGCAGCTCGTCGGTCTCGAGCTCGAGCAGCGCAGAGCGCGTGCCGCCGCCAGCGTACACACGCCGTCCAGACACGATCCTGCGGGCGTCGACGAGTGTCTGGAGCGGCTCGCGATGGCCGAACGGCGGCATGGCACCCACCGCGTAGCCACTGAGCGCCTGCGCTTCTTCCGGCGTCGCCATGCGGAGCTGCCTGCGACCGACACCCCACGCAGCCGCGAGCGCAGGGTAGCGCACGCGGTCCTCGCCCGCCGCGATCACCAACCGCGGCTCGCCTGCGACGAGGAACACCAGGCTCTTGAGCACCTGTTCCGGCCGCACGCCGAGCGCGGCGGCCGCCGCCGGCACGGTCGGGGTCGGCACCCCCGGCGCGACCAGCCGCGCTGCGACGCCGTGCCGGGTCACCCACGCCATCAGATCGTCGTCGTCGAGTTCGGGGAGCCTGACCTGGCCCACGTCGGTCATGCGGACCAGTGTAGCCACGGCGGCACGAGGACTGCGTTCGACCCACGGACACACGGTTGCCCCGGCCGCCCGCGCGGCCCTCGTCGAACGCGGCGATCGAGCCGCGCACACGCACGGGAACGCCGATGAGGACGTGCTATCTTGCATCCGATGAAGCCCCGCGACGACCACGACGAGCGCACGGACGACGCTCGACCCCCACACACGGATGCCGGCCCGGACGCGTCCGCGCCGGACGCCGACAGCGCCACGTCGGACCGAGCCGCCTCGGATCGAGTCGCCTCGGATCGAGTCGCCTCGGACCCCGTCACCCCAGACCCCGACACCCCAGACCCCGTGGCGCTCGCCACCGCCGACGCTCGGGCCGCGCTGAACGCCGAGCGCGCGCTGCTGCGCGACCTGCAGGCGCTGCTGGTGCGCGCAGACGTCCGTGGCGACGCCGGCGACGCACTGCTCCACGCCGCCGAGGATCTCGACGGCCTCTTCCTGCTGGTGCTGGTGGGCGAGTTCAACGCCGGGAAGTCGAGCCTGATCAACGCGCTGCTGGGGGCGGACGTGATGCGTGAGGGCGTGACGCCGACCACCGATCGGGTCACGCTGGTGCAGCACGGCGAGGAGGCGCGCTTCGAGGAGCGCTCCGGCGACCTCGCCACTGCGACGCACCCGACGAAGCGCCTTCAGGACCTCGTGTTGGTCGACACGCCCGGCACCAACGCAGTGGTCGCGCGGCACCAGGAGCTCACCGAGCGCTTCGTACCGCGCGCCGACCTGGTGCTCTTCGTCACGAGCGCGGATCGCCCCTTCACGCAGTCCGAGCGGGCGTTCCTGACGATGATCGAGGGCTGGGGCAAGCCGGTGACGGTCATCGTGAACAAGGCGGACCTGCTGCGCGGTAGCGAGGAACTCGACGAAGTGGTCGGATACGTTCGCCGCAACGCCCGCGAGACACTCGGCACGACGCCCCCCGTGTTCGCGCTGAGCGCTCGTGGCGCACGCGCGGCGCAGACCTCGGACGACGCCGACGGCCTGGCGGCCAGTGGCCTCCCGGCGCTCGAAGCGCACCTCGCCCGCACGCTCGACACGGGCCGCCTGCGCCTCAAGCTGGGCAACCCCCTCGGCGTCGCCCGGCACGTGGCGGGCGACATCGGCGCAGCCCTCGACCAGCAACGCAACCTGCTGCTCGACGACCGCCGCACGCTCGACGAGGTCGACCGGCAGCAGGCGCAATGGCGCAAGGACGTCCGGCGCGAAGGGCAGGGCTACGTCGATCGCGTGACCACCGTGCTGCTCGAGGTCGAACGGCGCGGCGAGGTGTTCTTCGACGAGACGGTGCGGCTCTCGCGCGTGATGCTGCTGCTGCGACCCGAACAGGTCAAGGCGGCCTTCGAGGAGCGCGTGCTGCGCGACGCGGAGCGCCGCATCGACGA
>PWQI01000168.1 GCA_003556805.1 Trueperaceae bacterium
CGCTCAGTGGTCGAGCAGGCGCGTCACCCGGACGTAGGTACCCTCGAGCAGGCGAAGCTTCAGCAGATCGATGTACTGCGTCGTGACGTCGACCGTCAGGTACATATCGGCCTCGAGATCCAGGAGCGAGTAGGCGACGAGCGTTTGCTCGAGGCCGATCAGCGTGTTGGCGAACGCGCGCGCACGGTCGCTCCAGGTCGGATCGAACTCGCGATCGAAGAATGGCGCGTAGTACTCGACGTTCCGCAGCATCGTCTCGTGCAGGTCGTGTCGCGTGACACCCCTCGTGGCGTGAGCCAGCCAGGCGTTGTCCGCGAACACGTCCTCAGGGTTGGGATCTGCGGGGGCGCGCCAGACCCAGACCGCCAGCGCCCGCTCGTCGAGTTCGAGCAGCCACCGGCTCGCCGCATGCGTGATGAGCGCGAGATCGTCGCGCAACATGTCCGGCGTGACGGGTGGTTCGAGTTCGAGCGGTGGAAGCACCTCGGCGTTGGCCAGCACCGTCGACGCGAGCAGCGCCAGCACGAGCGCGACGGTGGAACACATGCGTGTCGCAGCTGTGGCCATACGCGAGACCTCCAACAGGGGCGTGGGCTGGCTCTGCTCCCCCGATGCGAGCGTACGCCACGGTGGGCGCTACAGCGGGCGCACATGAACGAAGCATGCGCGCCCGCGCCCAGGTCAGGGTTTCAGTTCGCCGCGGCCGTCGCGATGGCGCCTCGCAGGCGCGCATCGAGCAGCAGCGCGGTCATGAGACGCGTCGTGTCGCTGTCTCTGGCATTCCGGAGGTGGTGGATGTCCGCCGTGATGCCGGCCAACCGCGCCGTCGGATCCCACGGCCCGATGTGCGCGAATGAACTGAGCGCGTAACGGTGCACGCTCAACCTCGACCAGTTCGGGTCGCTGACGAATCCTGCCTGACTCTCGCCTCCTCCGATGTCCGCCGCGAAATCGTTGCGCACCGGATCCGGGTTGTCGACCACGAGGTCGGTCATTGTGCGCGCGAACCGTTCCATCACGACCGGATCGGACCAGAAGTGGAAACCCTCGAGGTGGAACTCGACGATGTCGGCGTACACGTACCGCGCATAGGTGGTCGGGTGCAGGAATTCGTCGCCGCCGCCCTCTGCGAGCACGCTTCGGGGCCATACGTAGGCGCTACCCGAGGCCGTGGCGACGGTGCGCAGTTCGGCCTGCAACACGCTCGCCATGCGGTCTGCCTCGGCCGAGTAGCCGGCGTCGCCGGTGAGCAACCCCATGTAGTAGTGCCACTTCGTCCACGAGTAGTACGTATGGGTGTGTGGACGGATCATGATCGGGAAGCCGGTGGGCTTGTTGCGGCGTTCGCGCCACTTCGCCTCGAAGTGGTTGACGAGGTAGTCCGTCCAGAAGTCCGCGTGCGCCCCGTAGTTGCGCCCACTCGGGCTGGCGAGGTCACGGTTGAGCTCCAGCGCGTACGCGATCGTCGCGATCATCGAGTGCGTCCGCATCTCGTTGATCTGGTGCGTGTCCTTGCCTTGGTAGGTCGTCGAGTTCCCGTAGCGGAAGACCCAGTTCAGGTACCCGTCTCTCGTGCCGTCGGTGCCGTCGAGCGTATCGCGCCAGCCGTCGCGTAACTCGCCCCGCATCACTTCCGCGATCGCGTCCACATGGTCGAGCAAGCGCAGATCGCCCGTCACGCGGAAGGCGGTCAGGATGCTCTGGACGTACGTGTGCAACGTCCGGCCGTAGTGGTAGACGTCGTCGCGGCGCGCGAAAGCCAAGGGGTCGAAGTCGCTCGCGGGGTTCGCGATGCGCGCCATCAGCGCGTCGTGCCAGTCGCGCTCAGCGGCGCTGAGCGACGAACGGGTGAAGGACGGATCGCCGCGCAGCGAAAGGTCGGTACCAGGAACCGGCTCGGTGGGGGTGGGCTCGGTCGGTTCCGGCTCGTCGCCAGGAGGTGTCGAGTCGTCCGGAGCGGTAGGTTCACCGGACGCGGTCTCGTTGTCGACGACGAACTCGACCAGCTGCGAGACGCGAACGCGCCCGTTCGCCATGCGGGCCTCGATGCCTATGGCGTGCGGTCCGTCGGCGAGTGTCGTGGTGTCGACCTCGATCTCGAAGGGGGCACGTGTGAGCGTCGCGATGCGGACACCGTCGAGGAAGAACCGGACGTCGCGCATCCAGCCCTCGGCCTCGATCGACACGGCGATCGTGCCGGACACGGTCTTGCCGTCGAGCTCGGTGGCTCCGTCCGGCTGTTCGACGTACACGGCCAACGAGTCGATGGTCTCGGGTGATTGCGCCTCGTGGAGGGGGGTGGCGGTCTGGCAGCCAGCCAACAGCAGGACCGGAATCGAGACGAGGGCGATGAGCGTGGCGAGGTGGCGTCCCGCCAGACGGTGGGAGGGCTTGGTGATTGAGCGAATGCTCACGAGATGGCTCCTTCAACGCACGGCGCGAGCGATTCGCGGCGTGATCTGACGTGCGAGGGAAGGAGCCCAGAGCTATCGTGCGAAGATGCGCCCTCTGCCCTCAGCCGGTTGCGCTACTCGCTCCACCTGTCCCAAGCGCCCAAATACAGGAGCAGGTTTCGTTGCCTCTGAGATGCGTTCAGGTTGTCGTTCGGATCAGCGGTTCACGCCCCCCTTCGTCGTGCGCGTTCGTTCCGGCGCCGAGCGATCTCGGAGCTGGTCATGTCCTGAGAGGGGTGGGGGTAGGAAGAGCACACAAAAAACCCTCAGCCGGTTGCGCTACTGGCTCCGCCCATCCCAAGCGCCCACATACAGGATCAGGTTTCCTAGCCTCCGAAGGACCGTCGGCCCTTCATCCCCAGTACATTACAATCATATCTGGAACGCCGTTGTGGCATAACCGGCATCGTCGGTCCACATGGTGAGACACTGCGACTTCAGTGCGTTCGAGCGTGCTGGCGCGACGTACCGTCGCGGCGCCGACCGCATTGCGACACTCACAGCGCCAAGTAGCGATGCTTCACGCTGCCACGCACTTGCCCGACCCGGTACCCGAGCGCCCATATCCAGCGGTCGCGGTTCGCCTGGCGCAGCAGGCCGGGAAGGCGCAGCACCAGCTTCCACCACAGCCGCAAGCCGGTCGACCAGTGCGGCGCCGGCATGCCATGACGCTGGTACCGCTTCAGGAGCACGACGTTGTACTCCCCCCAGTTGCGCGCCTGGCGGTACAGGCCGCGGGGGTCGGCGCGATGGCGGATGTGGACGAGGGCGGCGGGGGCGAAGACCAGTGGCGTGCCCTCGAGTTGCACGCGCCAGCAGTAGTCGCAGTCCTCGAGGTAGCGCATCGACTCGTCGAAGCCCCCGACAGCGTCGTGCAGGTCGCGTCGCACGGCCAGGCCACAGGCACCGGCGAACGGGAGGTAGGGGACGTAGGTGTACTCGATCAGGCCGCGTTGCTGGCGGTTGTTGCCCTTTGCGGCCAGCGACCGTGGGTCGCTCAGGCGGGCGGCGTCCATGCGCGACGCAACGAAGCCGTGCGCCTCGACGGCATCGGCGATCGCCTCGACCCAACCGTCGGCAACCTCGTCGTCGGCGTCGCAGAACGCCAGGTACGGCGCCTGCGCCAGCCGCGCACCGGCGTTGCGCGCGTGCGCGGGCCCCTTCGCATCGGCGGCGCGCGCCAACCGCATGTGCGGCAGGCGCTCCCGATACGACGCCACGATCGCCATCGACTCGTCGGTGCAGCCGTTGTCGACCGCGATCAACTCCCACGGATCGCGGCACGTCTGGCGCGTCAACGCATCGAGTTGCACCGCGATCGTGGCCTCGGCTTGGTACACGGGCATGATCACGCTGAGGCGCATCGTGGTCACTCCTCCTCGGTCGGCAACCGGTTCGCCCAGCGCAGGTAGGCCTCCGTCAACGCCATGCCGGTGCCCAGGTCGAACGAGGGCGCGTATCCCAGCAGCCTGCGCGCCTTGTCGATCGAGACGTCGGTCTTGGCCGCCAGGAAGTCCACCTGCGTGGGGTGCTCGGCCTGGATCGGCTTCGCAGCGTTGGCGGCGCTGACGACGCCTACGCCGCGCGGACGGCCGCTGCGCCGCTTGCCCGACTTCAGGCGCGTCATCAGCGGCCGGAACGCGCGCGTCGTCACGATCGGGCGCGCGAGTCGGGCGAGGGCGGTCAGTTCGCGCGTCTTCAGGAGGCGCTTCCGGACGGCGGCGTCCTCACGCACCAGCGCCCGCACGTCGGCAAGGAGGCCGGGCCGGCGCTGCGCTTTCGCATAGTGGGCCTTCGCCTCGGCCCGCGTCATCGCGACGGTGGAGTGTGCACCGAGCATGGCTTCGTAGTGACCGATGAAGTCGCGCCACGTGACGCGCTCGCCGCTGGCGATCAGGAACGCCTCGCCCACGGCCTCGTCGTGCGTCGCCGCGAGCAGCAGCGCATCGACGACGTCGTCGACGTAGACGGGGTTGGCGAGGCCGACGCCGCCGTCGACGAGGATGAGGCGGCGCGTGAGGAGCGCGTCGATGACGCGTTCAGTCCAGCTCGGAGCGTAGGGTCCGTATACGGCCGTGGGCTGCACGATGGTGACCTGTGCGTCGTGCTCGCTCGCGTAGCGCAGCACGAGTTCTTCGGCCTCGCGCTTCGTGTCGGCGTAACCAACGCCCGTGCGCACCTTCGGCGACCGCTCGTCCAGGACGCCCTCGATTCCGATGCCGTACACGACCATGGTGCTCACGTGCACCACGCGTGCGGCGCGAACCGCGAGCGCGGCGTCGAGGACCGCACGTGTGCCCTCGACCGTCACGCGGCGCCGCTCGCGCTCCGAGCCGCGCGAGCCGTAGGCGCAGTGGACGATCACGTCGCAGCCCTCGGCTGCGGCGCGCACGAGGTCGCGGTCGCCGACGTCTCCCCGTACGAGTTCCAAGTCGAAGCGCGCGGCGCGCGCCGCGCGGGCATAGTTCGAGGTGAGCACGCGCACGCGGGCTCCGTGTTCCAAGACGAGCTTCTCGACCACGCGGCTGCCCAGGAACCCGGTGCCACCCGTCACGAGAACGCGGCGACCCATCAACGCGCTCACGGCGCGCGCTCCTGTTGGGTCGCGTCGCTGCGCTGCGGTCGCAGCCACGGGAGTTCGAGCGACGCGCGGACGCTCCGGCAGGCCTCGAGCAGCGCGATGCTGCGACGCCCCTCAGTGCCACTGACGAAGGGCGGCCGCGTGTCGCGGATGGCCTCGACGAAGTCGAGCAGCTGCGCGTCGAAGAGGGCCTCGAGGCTCGTCACACGCTCGGCCTGTGGTCCGTGGGCATGAGCGCTCAGGACGCGCTCGCGGTCGGCATGTGCGAGGCGCAGCTCCGGGTCGAAACCGGGGCCGATCGTCAGCGTGCCGCGCTCCCCGCGGATCACGATGGAGTTGCGCAGCGTGCGGGTTCGACTGAGCTCGACGGTGCCCGTGACGCCGCCGGGGAACACCAGATCGATCTCGCATTCCGCTTCGACGCCGCCCATGGCGTCGTCGCGGTACGCGAGGTGCTCGGGATCGCCGAGCCACCAGACGAGCAGATCCAGCACATGGACGCCGATGTCTGCGAGCACGCCGCCGCCCATGGAACGGCGGAAGGTGGCGTCGCTGACGACCTGCCAGTTGAAGACCGCCCCCTCGCGCGCGTCGACGGACACGATGCGTCCGAGGTCGCCGGCCGCGAGGCAGTCCCTGACCCAACGCGAGGCGTCGTACCAGCGCCGCACGAGCCCGACGGCCAGCACGGCGCCGTGGCGCTCGGCGACCTCGATCATCCGGTCGCACGAGGGGGCGTCCAGTGCCATGGGCTTCTCGACCAACACGTGGATGCCCTGCTCGAGCAGCGAGCACGCGATGTCGGCATGGAGGTGATGCGGCGCCGCTACGATCGCGGCGTCGACACGACCCGCCAGGCCACTCGGATCGCGCAGGGCGACGATACCCTCGGTCTGTGCGGCGAGCGCGGCGGCGCGGGCCTCGTCCGGATCGACGAGGGCGATCACCGTCACCTCGGGCCGCGCCAGCGCGACAGGCAGGTGGAAGCGTTCGGTCACCTTGCCGCAGCCGATGAGCGCGAGCCGCAGCGCCATCCTAGATCACCCGCTCGTAGCTGGCGAAGCGCGCCAGGTTGGGCCGCTTGAACCAGATCTCGCGCCGCGGCCTGCCGGCCCTCAAGAGGGCGTCGACCGTGACGAAACGCAGGTCGGTGCGGTGCGTCAGGAAGGCGTCGAGGGCTTCGATCATCGCTTCGCGGCTGCGGTAGCGCTGATCGCATACGGCGTCGTGCAGCATGATCACGTCGCCGGGCTTGGCGCCTTCGATCAGGTCGCCTGCGATGGCGTCGCTGTCGCGGTCCTCCCAATCGGTGGCGTGCAGGCTGCAAGAGATCACCTCGTACCCCAGGCGCCAGCTGTCCAGACGGGAGCCGAGGTCCTGGTCGAGATAGGGCGGTCTGAACAGCTTGCGGGCCTGCTGGTAGGGGGCAAGCGCCGTGGCGCAGGCGCGCAGCTCCCGCCGGCGCTGGGCGCCGTCGACCAGCGGGAAGCTGGGGTGGTCGTAGGTGTGGTTGCCGAGGGCATGACCGGCCGCGTGCAGGCGCTGCATCACGCCTGGATGCGCGTCGACGTACTTGCCGATCACGAAGAACGTCGCCTTCGCCCCGTGCGCGTCGAGGACGTCCAGGACCTGCGGCGTCCAGTGTTCGTCGGGACCCCCGTCGAAGGTGATCGCGCAGAGCGGTTCGGTGGTCCGCACCGCCGTGATCGTGCCGAACGAGGTGGCCCCGAGGGCACCGAGTGCCATGCGTCGCAGGCGCTGCACCACGCGCCTGGGCAGCGAGGGTCGCGCCCGGCGGGTCGCTTCAGCCACCGAGGCTCGCTTTCACCGCGAGGCCGCGGAGCACGCAGTCGTCGGTCCAGTAGTACTTCCACTGACCGAAGCGGCCCGCGAGCATCAGCGTCTGGCCGCTCGGGCGGGCCTCGGCGAGCTTCGTGTCCCAATCGGTGGTGGGCTCGAGCTCGTCGCCCTCGCGGGCCATGCCGTGCCCCTCGAGCCAGTCGAGCACCGTGGTCAGGGCCTCGCGCCGCGGGTGGTCGAAGGTGACGTTGGCGAAGCGGATCGGCAGCGTGTGCACGCTGTCGATGGCTGCTCGGTCGCGTACGACGCCCATCTCGATCAGCTCATCGCAGACCGCGTCCGCGATGGCGTGCGGCGAAGCGTCCTGGGGCCGCGCCTTGGAGAAGTACACCTCGACCTGCACGCCCGTCTTGCCAGTGGGCGCGTTGTTGGGGGAGAGCATCTCGGTGCAGTTGATGCGCGTCGCGTACTTGTCTTCGTCGTAGACGTAGATCCAGTTCTCGGGACGCGCCGTGGGGTGGTCGGCGGTGACGTTCACGAGGAGCAGCGAGGTGCAGGTCAGCGCCGCCGCGGCCTCGCGCACCGGCCAGGGCGCGTCGGAGCGCTCGATCAGCACCGGCAGGGGGATCGTGCTCACCAGGTGCTCGAAGCGCACCTGCTCGCCGTTGGTGAAGAGCAGGCGTTTGTCTTTGAACGACACGTGGGTCAGTTCGCGTCCGAAGCGGATGTCGGCGCCCTCGAGCAGCGTGCGGGCGTACGACAGGTAGCCGCCCTTGGCCGGGTAGCGGATCTTCTTGATGTAGTGCGTCTGTTCGGGGAGCGGTCCCTTGGCGCCCTCGGTGACGTCCTCGACGCTCGGGTAGTACACGCGGTTGCCCACCCAGTCGGTGGTCAGCTGCTCGGGCGGCAGCGTCCAGTACTTGCGCGTGTAGGCCGTGGGGAAGGTCGCGGCGAAGGTCGGGCCGAAGGCGCGGTGCAGCCACTCGCGGTAGTCGCGCGGCGGCGCGTCGTCGTCGGAACGGACGCGGCTGGCGTGGAAGTCGCGCAGGCACTCGCTGCGCAAGGGCTCGGGTACGGCGAAGAGGTTCGATTGCGCCGGGTGCGGGATCCAGTGCCCTTGGAAGTAGTTGCCCGTCTCGACCGGGTACTCCAGGAAGTCCTGGTCGACGGCGTCGGCGAAGAGCTCCTTCACGTAGTCGTACTTCGTGAACGACAGGTGCGGCCCCTCGTCCCAGGTGAAGCCGTCGACGATCTCGCTGTGGATGTGGCCGCCTGCGTGGTGCTTCTGCTCGTACAGGACGCAGCGCTGGTGCCCGAGGTGGTAGGAGGCGCTCAGGCCTGCCAGGCCGGCGCCGAGGATGACGATGGGTTCGCTGCTCATGCTGGTGTCTCGCCTTCGGTTGGGATGGACGCCCGGTGCTCACGCCACCAGGCGATGGTGTCGCGCAGGCCGGCGCGCCAGTCGAAGCGGGGCCGGAAGCCGACCTCGTCGCGCAACCGCGCGACGTCGGCCACCACCCGCGGGGGGTCGCGCGGCGCCGTGGGGCGGGCACCCAGCGCCACGAGCTCCGGACGGCCGATCTGCTCGCCGATCTCCAGCACGATGTCGCGCACCGTGCGCGCCTCGCCGGAGCCGATGTTCACGGGCCCCTCAACGTCGCTCTCGACCAGCGTCGCGAAGGCGCCGGCGACGTCGGCGACGTGCAGGAAGTCGCGCTCCTGGGTGCCGGCGCTGCAGGCGGCGGTCTCGCCGGCGAGCAGCGCGCGCACGACCGACGCGACGAGGCGGTCGGGATGCTCGTGCGGGCCGTGCAGGAAGAACACGCGGCCCCAGGCGTGGCCGACGCCCACCTCCGCCGCGAACGCCTCGAGCAGCCCGCCGAGCGCCACCTTGGCGGCGCCGTAGAGCGTGTCCGGGACGAGCGGTGTGGTGCGCTCCGCGCAGAGTTCGGGCCCGTGGCGGTACTCGAAGCAGGTGCCGGCGCTCACCAACCGGGTGGCGCCGTGCGCCACCGCGGAGCGCGCCAGGCGCAGGCTCGCCGCGACCCAGTCGAGGTTCGCTGGCGTACGGGTGTAGATGCCGGGCGTGGTGACCCAGGCGAGATGGAGGAGGACGTCGGCGCCCACGCGCCTGCACAGCGACTCGATCGAGGCCGGGTC
>PWQI01000444.1 GCA_003556805.1 Trueperaceae bacterium
GGGTCTCCGGGCGACGTCGCAGCGCTTAGGCCGCGAGAGCGTAGTTCTGGTTGCCAGGTAAGTGGCGTTGCAGCTTGGTGACGCGGCCAGCTGCGTCCGCGACGCGCAGCCTCACCCTCAGTAGACCCCGTCGAGACCGTATCGCCCCCATGGCGTGGACCCGGTCGGGACACCGGTGAAGTGCTTCGGCCGGGGCTACGCTCGTCCCCGTCCGAACGCCCATATTAGCACGCCCTCCGGGGGCCACCGGTCGGCTCTGGTAGCATGCCGCATGCCTCCAGCGGTCTCCATGCGCGGTGTCGTGAAGCGCTTCCCGCTCGTGCTGGCCAACGACGATGTGGACTTCGAGGTCGACTGGGGCGAGATCCACGCCCTGATCGGCGAGAACGGTGCGGGCAAGAGCACGCTGATGAAGGTGCTCTACGGGCTGCAGCAGGCCGACGCCGGCACGATCGCGATCGACGGCGCCCAGGCCGAGATCCGCAGCGCGCGCGACGCGATCGACCTCGGCATCGGCATGGTCCACCAGCACTTCATGCTGGTCGAGCCGCTGTCGGTGACCGAGAACCTCGTGTTGGGCGCCGAGCCGCACGTCGGACCGGCCCTCGATTACCGCACGGCGCGGCGCAAGGCGCGGTCCCTCATCGAGCGCTTCGGCTTCGACCTCGATGCCGACGCCCTGATCGAGGAGCTCCCGGTCGGCCTGCAACAGCAGGTCGAGATCCTCAAGACGCTCTACCGCGACGCGCGGATCCTGGTGATGGACGAGCCCACCGCCGTGCTGACACCGCAGGAGACGCGTGGGCTGTTCGAGTTCCTGCGGGACTACGCGGCGCAGGGCAACGCGGTCGTCTTCATCTCGCACAAGCTCGACGAGGTGATGGCGATCTGTGATCGCATGAGCGTGATGCGCGACGGTCGCATGGTCGGCACCGTGCTGCGGGCCGACACCGATCAGCGCCGCTTGGCCAACATGATGGTCGGGCGCGAGGTGCTGCTGCGCGTCGAGAAGGGGCCTGCGTCGCCGCGCGAGCCGCGGCTCGAGGTGCGCGGCCTGAGCCTGCGCCACCCGGTGAAGCAGGTGCCGCTGCTGGACGACATCGCCTTCACGGTGCACGCCGGCGAGATCCTGGGCGTCGCCGGCATCGAGGGGAACGGCCAGACGGAGCTCGTCGAGGCGATCACCGGCCTGCGCCCTGCCGACGCCGGCACGGTCACGCTGCAGGGGCGCGACGTCACCGCCCTGAACGCGCGCGCGCGCCGCGAGGCCGGTCTCAGCCACGTGCCCGAGGATCGCAACGAGCGCGGTCTCGTGACGTCCTACAGCGCCGCGATGAACGCCGTCCTGGGCGACCACCACAGGCCGCCCTACGCCGGCGCGCTGGGGCTGCTCGACGAGGCTGCGATCGACGCGCACGCGACGCGCATCGTCGAGGCCTACGACGTGCGGCCGCGGGCGATCGACCTGATGACCGCGAGCTTCTCCGGTGGCAACGCTCAGAAGCTCGTCGTGGCGCGCGAGATGGAGCGCTCACCGAGCGTGCTGGTGCTGGCCCAGCCGACCCGCGGCGTCGACATCGGCGCGATCGAGTTCGTCCACCGACAGATCGTCCGCGCCCGCGACGAGGGCCTCGCCGTGCTGCTGGTGTCGGCCGACCTGAACGAGATCATGAGCCTGGCCGACCGGATCGTCGTCATGTTCGAGGGCCGGATCATGGGCGAGCTCGACCAGGCCGACGCCAGCGCCGAGCGCCTCGGCCTGCTGATGGCGGGCTCGAGCCTCTCCGGTGGCGACGCCTCGGAGGCGCCGGACGGGGCCTCCGCCGCGCCCGTCGCCTGACGTCCCGGTCACCCCTCCAGATCGGTCAAGAAGCGCCGCAGGTGCGCCGCGAGTTGGGGGTACTCGATCAGGAACCCGTCGTGGCCGTGTGGCGACACCAGGCGCTCGTAGCGCGCGCTCGGGAGCGCCTCGACCAAGCGCCGCTGCTCCACCTCCGGGTAGAGCACGTCCGACGGGATGCCCATCACCAGCGCCGTGGCGCGGACCCGGCCCATGACCTCGTCCAGGCGGCCTCGGCCGGTGGCGATGTCGTGCTCGTCCATGGCTCGCGTGAGGCCGATGTAGGTGTTGGCGTCGAAGCGGCGCACCAGCTTGACGCCTTGATACGAGAGGTACGAGGCGATCTCGAAGCTGGAGCTCAGCGCGTCGGCGTCGGCGGGCCTGCGCTCGCGCCCGAACTTGGCCTCGAGCGAGTCGTAGCTGCGGTAGCTGAGCATGGCGATGGCGCGGGCGAGGCCCAGTCCGTCCTCGGGCTGACGCTCGAGCGGGTAACGGCCGCCCTGCCAGGCGGGGTCGGCCATGATGGCGCGCCGCGCGACCTCGTTGAGGCCGATGGCCCAGGCGCTGTGCCGCGCGCCGATGGCGATCGCGACGATCCCCTTGACGGCGTCGGGGTGCATGAGCGCCCACTCCAGCGCCTGCATCCCGCCCATGCTGCCGCCGATCACCGCGCGCCAGGAGCGCACGCCGAGCGCGTCCTGGAGGCGGCGCTGCACGGTGACCATGTCGCGGATGGTGAAGCTCGGGAAGTCGGGGCCGTACGGGTGTCCGCTCTGGGCGTCGAGCGAGGTGGGCCCGGTGGTTCCGTAGCAGCCGCCCAGCACGTTGCTGCACACGACGAACGAGCGCCGTGTGTCGATCGCCTTGCCGGGCCCGATCAGCGGGTCCCACCAGCCCGGCACGTCGTGCGCATCGTGTCGCCCCGCCGCGTGGGCAGAGCCCGTGAGCGCGTGGCACACGAGCACGGCGTTGCGTCCGCTGGCGTCGAGCTCGCCGTAGGTCTCGAACGCCACGGCCACGTGGGGGACGCGCTCGCCGCTCTCGAGGACCAGCGGGTCGTTGGGCGTCGCGACGTCGATCACCTGGGGCGTCACGAGGCCGACGCTGCCGTCGCGGCCACCCTCGTGCCGCGCCAGGAGCGCGGCGTGGTCGCCCCACGTCTCGTGGACCAGCCGGCGCCCCGGCTTGGCAGGGCTCACGCGTCCCCCAGCGCCTGCGCGAGGTCGCGGCGAAGGTCGGCCTCGTCCTCGAGACCCAGCGACAGGCGCACCAGGCCCGGGGTGACGCCGGCCGCGCGGCGCTCCCCCTCGGGCATGCTGGCGTGCGTGGTCGTCCACGGGTGGATCGCCACGCTCTTGGCGTCGCCGATGTTGGCGAGGTGCGACACCAACCGCAGCCGGTCGAGGAAGGCGTGGGCCGCGTCCTGGTCGGCGAGATCGAGGGCCAGCACGGCGCCGAAGCCGTGCCGGAGGACGCGCCGCGCGATGGCGTGGCTCGGGTGCTGGGGCAGCCCCGGGTAGACGACTCGCTGCACGTCGCCACGCCCGTCCAGCCAGCGCGCGAGCGACAGCGCGGTGTCGCAGCTGCGCTGGACGCGCAGGTCGAGCGTCTCGAGCCCCTGCAACCCCAGGAAGGCCGCGAACGGCGACAGCGTAGCGCCGAGGGTGAAGAGGCCCAGGTCGTGCACGCGCTCGGCGAGCGCCGCGGGCGAACGCGCGTCGCGCAGGGCCGGCACCGGGCCGCGCGACCAGTCGAACGTGCCGCCATCGACCACGACGCCGCCCACGAACGTCCCGTGGCCGCCGATCCACTTGGTGGCGGAGTGGACGACCACCGACGCGCCGTGCTCGAGCGGGCGGCACAGGTAGCCGCCGCACCCCCAGGTGTTGTCGACCACGAGCGGCACGCCCGCGTCGCGGCAGCGCTCGGCGAGCGCGGGCAGGTCGGGGACGCTGCCGCTCGGGTTGCCGATCGTCTCGACCCAGCACGCGACCGTGCGCTCGTCGAGCGCTGCTTCGACCGCATCGGGGTCCGGTGGCACCGAGGCGAGCTCGACACCCCACGGCGTGAGCCACTTGCGGAACAGCGAGGCCGTGCCACCGAAGACGTCGGTCGAGCACACCACCTTCGCGCCGGGACTCGCCAGGGCGAGGAGCGTCGCGGCGCTCGCGGCCTGCCCCGAGGCGAGCGGCACGGCCGCCACGCCCCCCTCGAGGTCGGCGACGCGCGCCGCGAAGGCGTCGCTGGTGGGGTTGTGCATGCGACCGTACTGGTTGCCCTCGGCCGCGCCCGCGAACAGGGCCTGCGCGTGGGCGGCGTCGTGGAACACGAAGCTGCTCGTTGCGTGGATCGGTTGCGCGCGCGACCCGCTGACGGGGTCGGGGGCCGTGCCGGCGTGCACCTGGCGCGTCGCGAACGCGCCGCTGGGCGTGGTCTTCTCGTCTCGCACGGCGTACCTCCTCACCCGCGCCGTGGCGAGCCAGGGGCTCTCGCGTGCCGGGCGACGCCGCCCAGTGAAGCACAGCGCACGACGCCAGGCAAGCGCGAGCACGGGACGATCGGTCCGGTCGCTCGGGGGCGGGCCTGATAGCATGCGCCGTCATGTCTGTGCCCCTGGTGCCGATCCTGGACGTTCCGGCGGAGCTCGCGCCGCTGCGCGCCGACCTCGACGCCGCGATCGCGCGGGTCCTCGACAGCGGCCAGTTGATCCTCGGACCGGAGGTCGAGGCGTTCGAGCGCGAGGCCGCCGAGTACCTCGGAGCGCGCCACGCCGTCGGGTTGAACTCCGGGACCGACGCGCTCGTGATCGCGTTACGCGCCCTCGGCCTGGGGCCGGGCGACGAGGTGATCACGTCGCCGTTCAGCTTCTTCGCGACCAGCGAGGCGATCCAGCTCGTGGGCGCCGTGCCGGTGTTCGTCGACCTCGCCGAGGGCGCTTTCACGCTCGACCCGGACGCCGTCGCCGCGGCGCTGACGCCGCGCACCGCCGCCCTGCTGCCGGTTCACCTGTACGGCGACGCGGCACCGTTGGCGGCGTTGCTGGCGTTGGCCGAGCGCCACGGCCTGCGGGTGATCGAGGACGCGGCCCAGGCCTTCGGCGCGCGCTACCCGACGCGCTGCATCGGGTGCCGCTGCGACGGCGGCCAGTCCGGAGCCTTGGCCGGCCGACGCTTGGGCACGATCGGAGACGTCGGTGCGGTGTCGTTCTACCCGACCAAGAACCTGGGCGCGCTGGGCGACGCGGGGATGCTGGTGACGGACGACGCCGACGTCGCCGCGTTCGCGCGCCGGCTCCGGAACCATGGCAGCGAACGTCGTTATGAGCACGAAACGCTGGGATACAACTCTCGGCTCGGCGCCATCCAGGCCGCGGCCCTGCGTGTGAAGCTGCCCCACCTGGACGCCTGGACGCGTGAGCGACGGCGGCTGGCGGCTCGCTACGACGACGCCCTCGCGGACCTCCGGGACCTGACCCTGCCCGCGGCCTCGGACGCACACGTCTACCACCAGTACACGCTCCGCATCGCGAACGGCCGCCGCACCGAGGTCGCCGCGGGTCTGGCCGAGCGCGGGATCGCCACCAGCGTCCACTACCCGAACACGTTGGAGCGCTACGGTGGCCGCGTCCACGGCGATCTCACGCGGGCGCACGCCGCCGCCGCCTCGGTGCTGTCGTTGCCGCTCTACCCCCGCCTGGGCGAGGCGCGGCAAGACCTGGTGATCGACGCGCTGCGCGAGGTGCTCGGCGGTTGACGCCGGTCGATCCAACGTCCCGGCGCGCGACGGCCGCGCAGCGCTGCGTGAGCGTCGCGCACGCCCTTGCCCGGCGGGGCGCCGGCATGGTTGGATGCGGTGCCCCGTCGGAGCAGCGCGGTGGCGACCCCCGAACCAGGTCAGGTCGGAAGAAGCAGCCTTAAGGGGTGATCGTCAGGTGCCGCTGCCACCCGGCGGGGCCTTCGTGTCGCCAGACGCCTCCAACAGCTCACGGATGCGCACCACCCACTCGTCGGCCCCCCGCTCGATCAGGTCCAACACGCGCTCGAAGCCCTCGCTGCCACCGCCGTACGGGTCGGGCACCTCCGCGCCGCCGGCCGCGCCGGCCAGGAACAGCGACAGCCCCGGGTGCTCGCCAACGACCTGCGTGGCCCGCCGCAGGTTGCCGCGATCCATCGCCAACAACAGATCGGCGTCGGCGTCCTCTGGCTCCAGCCGCCGCGCGCGCAGCGCCGACAGGTCGTAGCCGCGCCGCAGCGCGGCCGCCTGGGAGCGGGGATCGGGCGGCTCGCCCGCGTGCGCGCCGAGCGTCCCGACCGAGTCGACCTCGACGCGATCCGCCAGGCCGGCCGCGGCCAGCTTGTCGCGCAGCACCACCTCGGCCGTCGGCGAACGGCAGATGTTCCCCATGCACACCGTGACCACCCGCAGCCGCCGCGTCACGCCTTGATCCCCGGCCGGGCGCGGTAGATGCGCGTGACGTCGGCGATGCGCAGCACGTTCGCCTTGATGTGCTCGATCTCGTCTTGGTCCTTGACCTCGACCCGGACGTGGATACGCGCCCGCGCCGCGCTCTGGACGTCGGCCGCGACCCGCGTCGCGGACTTGTTCATGCCGGCGATCACGTCGAGCACGTCCTTGAGCAGGCCCGGACGGTCGACCCCCACGATCTCGAAGTCGACCGGGAAGATCTCGCCCGCCGGGGTGTCCCAGGTGACGTTCACGAGCCGCGCCTGGTCGGCGATCATCAGGTGCTTCACGTTCGGGCAGTCGACCCGGTGCACGCTCACGCCGCGGCCGCGGGTGATGTAGCCGACCACGTCGTCGCCGCGCACCGGCGAGCAGCACTGCGCCAGGTTCGCCGGAGCGTCCATGCCGTCGACGAACACGCCCGACACGCTCTTCTTGGGCGCCGTCGAGGGCGGCGTCTGGCGCGCCGCGCCGTTGCTCGAGGCCGGGGCCAACACGTCGACCACCGCGCGCGCCTGCAGGCGCTTCGCCGCGATCGCCAGGTAGAGGTCCTCCGGACCGTCGCTGCCGAGCAGCGTCCGCGCCGCCGCCTCGAGCTTGGCTCGCGTGGTCATCGAGGCCACCGGCAGGTCGCGCCGACGCAGCGCGCGCTCGAGCGACTTGCGGCCCGACTCGAGCTGCCCGGCGCGCTCCTGGAGCCTGAAGTAGTGCCGGATCTTCTGCCTCGCCGAGCGCGTGACCGCGATCGACATCCAGTCCGGTGACGGTCCGTACTGGTGCGACCGGTTGGTGAGCACCTCGACCCGATCGCCCGTCTGCAGCTTGTACGTCAAGGGGACGATCTCGCCGTTGACGCGCGAGCCGATGCAGCGGTGGCCGACCTCGGTGTGCACCTGGTACGCGAAATCGATCGGCGTCGAGCCGCGCGGCAGGTTGACCACGTCGCCCGCGGGCGTGAACACGAGCACGCGCTCGGCCAACAGGTCGGTCTTCACGGCGTCGATGAAGGCCCCAGCCGACTCCACGCTCGTGTCGACGTCGAGGAGCTGCTGCATCCACGCGAGCCGCTTCTGCACCTCGGCGACGTCGTCGATGCCCTGCTTGTACGCCCAGTGCGCCGCCACGCCGTACTCGGCCACCTCGTGCATGCGCCTGGTGCGGATCTGAACCTCGATCGGCTGCCCCTTGAGGCCGATCACCGTCGTGTGCAGCGACTGGTAGCCGTTCGGCTTCGGCACCGCCACGTAGTCCTTGAAGCGCCCCGGGATCGGCGTCCACAAGCTGTGCACGATGCCGAGCGCGCGGTAGCACACGGCCTTCTCGGTCTCGTCACCGGTGAGGTCGTAGGGGGCGCCCGTGGCCGCGTCCGTCGCCCCCGGCGTGTCCAGGATGGCGCGGATCGCGATCAGGTCGAAGATCTGGTCGAGGTGCTTGCCGTCGCGCTGCATCTTGCGATGGATGCTGTAGAGGTGCTTGCTCCGTCCCGAGAGGTCGTAGCGCAACCCCTCGGACTCCAACCGGGTGGCGAACATCTCGATCGACTCGCTGACGTACGCCTCGCGCTCGTTGTGACGCATACGCACCTGGCGCTGCAGTTGGCGGTAGCGCTCGGGCTCGAGGTAGCTGAACGCGAGGTCCTCGAGCTCGCTCTTGATGTGGTTGATGCCGAGGCGGTGCGCGAGCGGCGCGAAGATCTCGATCGTTTCACGTGCGATGCGCTGTTGCTTGGCGGGCGGCATCGCGCCGAGGGTCCGCATGTTGTGCAGGCGGTCGGCCAGCTTCACGAGGATGATCCGGACGTCGCTGACCATCGCCAGAAGCATCTGGCGCAGGTTCTCGGCCTGCTCGTCCTCGTAGACGCGGACGGCGAGCTTCGAGATCTTGGTCTCGCCCTCGACGATCTTGCGCACCGTCGCTCCGAAACGGTTCTCGATGTCGTCGAAGGTCACCGGCGTGTCCTCGACCGTGTCGTGCAGCAGCCCGGCGATCAGCGCGTCGCCGTCGAGCCGCATCTCGGCGAGCAGCGCCGTCACCGCCACCGGGTGCGTCAGGTAGGGCTCACCCGAGCGCCGCTGGACGCCACGATGCGCCTCGTCCGCCACCGCGAACGCCTCCGCCAACCGGGCTTGATCTGCACTCGGCAGATACGCGGTCTGTGCTTGCAGGCTGGACAGCAGGCGCTCCATCTCGACCTGGCAGTCTAGCACCGGCCGCACCGGCGACGGATACGTGCGGGACACGGCTGCGAACGACACCGGGAGCCGCGCGCACACGCCGCGCGACCCCGGCTCATGCGCTGCGCAAGCGCAACAGCATGACCGTCCCGACCAGCGCCAGGCCCACCGTGCCCGCCCAGGGGCCCAGCCACACCGGCAGCGCGCCCGTTTGCGCCATGAGCTGCCCGAACGTCAACAACAGGTACCAGGCCAACGTCACGACCAGCGACAGGCCGAACGCCACACCCCTCGAGCGCGCGTACGACAGCGACAGCGGCACGGCCACCAGGAGCAGCGTCAGGGTCGCCACGCCCTCCGCCAACTTGCGCTGCAACAGCACGGCGGCGAAGCGGCGCTGCCCGAACGGCAGGTCGGCGTCGAGCGAGGCGGCGCGCAGATCGCTGAGCGAGCGGGCGTCCTCGAACCCCCCGCCGCTGAAGCGCGCCACCAGCTCGTCCTGCGACA
>PWQI01000213.1 GCA_003556805.1 Trueperaceae bacterium
CACCACTCCAGACCCTGACCCAACTCACCAACCTCGACCTCAGCCGCAACGAAATCACCGACACCACACCCCTGGCACGACTCACCAACCTCACCCAACTCAACCTCAGCCGCAACCAGATTCGTGAGATCACACCACTTGCCTCGTTGTCGCAACTGACCGCGCTGTCACTCGCACGCAACCGCCTCGAGGACATCGCCCCCCTGCTTGCGCTCGAACACCTCTCGGTGCTCGATCTGGAGCGGAACTGCCTCGACCTGCTGGAGGGTGCATCCTCCCGTCACATCGCCCGCCTGGAGGCCACGGGCACCACGGTCGACAGCGAGCGTCAGGACACCTGCGAGTAGAGTCCCGACAGCAACCCTCGATCGTGATGCGAGACCGACTTCGGTTGGCCACGCACACGCGCGGGGCGTCAGTCGGCAGACTCGAACCCGGTCTGGACACGCACCGCGCCCGCGTTGTGGCGCCTGTTTCGCAGCGAGCTCGCCACCGCCTTCAGGATGCCGCCCAGCTTGAAGCTGAACAGGTGGCGCTGCCAGAACAGCTCCTGCTTGTCACTGACCGTGGAGTCGCTGAAGCGTGAGATCTCGCCGTAGAGCTGCTCCGCAGCGACGGGGTCGAGTTCGCCATGCAGGCTGGCGTTGAGGCGCTCACGCAGCCGGCGGGCACCAGCGATGCCCTCGGCGACCGACCTGGCACGCTGCTCCGAGATCCGGCCGTAGCGCCGCTTGAGGTCGTTGAGCCGCTCAGCCGCATCGTAGGTGGCGTCCACCAGCCGCGATCGGCTCATCCACGCGGTCTCGTAGTTGAGGATGTGCTCCCAGCTCGGCTGGACCAAGAGCTGACGGTGCTCCTCGAGCGTGTGCGCGAGCTTGCGGTACCCGAAGCGTTCGGGCTCCTCGAAGATCTGGCTACCCGGGTCCAAGAACGGACCCATGGGCGAGATGAAGCACTGCAGCCGCGCGTCGCCGAGCTTGAACAGGTGCTCGCAGTAGTCGACGGTCTCCATCACCGACTCGTAGGTCTGGTACTGCAGCCCGATCATGTAGAACACGTCGATGCGCGTGCAGCGCAACTTCAACGCCTCGCGCAGCATCGTCTCCATGTCCTCGTTCTCGTAGCCGGCCTGCCCTTCCATGGCGTGACGCACGACCTTGTCGTGGCTCTCCGGACTCACCTCGAAGCTCCACTTGTGCAACTTCGCGTCGATGTGCTGCAGGAACTCGATCGGTGGCACGTCGAAGAACTCGAACATCACGTCATTCGTCACGTCTCGTGCGGCGATCTCGTCGATCACCTGCGTGGCGTAGGCGCGGCCGCCTTGCAGCAGGTCGCCCGGGATCACGATGGTGCCGCGCGACAGGCGCCCGATCGCCGCGAGGTTGTCGGCCAGGTTCGCCGGGCTGCGGTACACCGGCTTCTTGCGTAACGTCAGGTGACCACAGGTGGTGGCCGAACTGCCGCAGGTGACACACTCGAAGGCACAGCCCTTGAGCGGCAAGACCATGGTCGTCGGGTTCCTCAGCCAGCCGTTGTACGGCAACACGCTGGCCAGATCGCGGTAGCGGATCGCCATGTCGATCAGCAGTTCGGGCCGGACGTCGACGTAGTCGAGCGTGTTCGGGATGAACGTCAACGGGTTGACACGAACCTCCTCACCATCACGCCACGTCAGGTTCGGGATCGCCTCCAGCGACGTCCCTTGCTCCAGCGCCGTGAGCAGCTGGTGGAGCGGCGGCTCGGTACTGTCGCCGCGCAGGACGAAGTCGACTTCCGGGTACGCCATCAACTCACGGTGGAAGTACGTCGACGACAACCCACCGAAGATCACCGGCACATCCGGGTGGACCTTCTTCGCCAAGCGCGCGATCTCGATCGCGCCATGGCAGTGCGGCATCCAGTGGAGGTCGATACCGATCAGCTTCGGTCGTTGGCGCTCCAGGAAACGGGAGACGTCGAACCGTTTGTCGCCGAGCATCCGCAAAGCCAGGTTGGCGATGCGCACCCGCATACCCCGTTGCTCCAGGTACTCGGCCATGGTCAGGAAGCCGATCGGGTAGAGCTCGAACATCACCGACGACGGCACCATGTCGCTCACCGGGCCGTACAGGATCGACTTCTCGCGGAAGTCGTACACGCTCGGCGGATGCAGCAACAGGAGATCCATGGTCGAGGCAGCCATGCCGAGCATGGTACTCGGAACGGGGGGGCAACACCGGCCACCAGCGCAACGAAAGCCTCCCCCGCGCCGTCGACGCGTCGGGGCATCGCTGCTGCGCCGCCACGAACGTACCCCGAGAGGCAGACGACACACGCATCGCTCCCCCCTTCGGATAGCGTGAGCCTCGACACGCCGCTCCCGCTCGATCGGCGCGCTTCGCCGAAAGCATCGAGGCTCACATGCATCACTGGAAGCGATACCTTGCACCTGCGGCACTCGTCGCGCTCGCCGTGCTCAGCGCTTGCACGGGACCGGCTACGAGCACGCTGAATGTCGTCACCACGGGAAGCGGGGCCGGAGCCGTGAGGAGCGAACCGGCCGGGATCGACTGTGGCACCACCTGTCACGCGAGCTTCGCCTTCGGAAGCACCGTCACGCTCATTGCAACACCCGCGGCCGAGAGTCGCTTCATGCGTTGGTCGGGTTGCGACAGCGCCCACGGGTTGATCTGCAGCGTGAGCATGACCGGCGACCGGAGCGTGTTCGCGAGCTTCGCAGTCGACGATGCGTCGACGGCATCGATCAGTGGCACGTTGGTCTTCCCGGGTGACGTCGTCGGGCCGAGCGAAGCTCGTTCCGCCACCGCGAGCAGTGACGCACGCGCCGGCAGCCAGCGCGGCGTCGACGTGGTGCCGGGCGAGGTGATCGTCCGCTACGCAGCGCACGTCACGCGGCGGCTGGCGCCGCTGCACGTCGCGGGCGTGCCGCTCGCGCATGTACGCAGTGTCGCGGCCGAGGCACTGGAGGTCTACCGCGCCGAAGGGCTGTCACAGGCCGAGACGCTCGACCTGGTCGCTGCCCTGCGAGGGCGGGACGAGATCGAAGACGCCTTCCCGAACTGGATCGTCCGCTCCTTCGCGACACCGGACGACGAGTTCTACGCGTTCCAGTGGCATTATGGTGCAGCCACCCTGCCTGCAGCCTGGGACATCGAAGACGGCACGAGTGCACCCGTCATCGTTGCGATCATCGACACGGGCATCATTCCGCACCCGGACCTCGACCCCCTGCCTGGGTTCGACTTCTTCGCCGATGACGACGACCCGACGGACACGGGGGAAGGGACGGACTACCACGGTAGCCACGTCGCCGGCACCGTCGCCGCCGTGACGAACAACGCGCTCGGGGTCGCAGGCGTGAGTTGGGGTGCTGACATCGTGCCCGTGCGGGTCCTCGGACCCGACGGAAGCGGTTCGACCCTCGGGCTCATCGACGGGATCATCTGGGCAGCGGGCAACCCCCAGGGCGAGTCCGGTCTCCCCCCGAATCCGAACCCGGCCAGGATCATCAATCTGAGCCTCGGAGGCAACATCGGCGGTGCCTGCCCCGAATCGCTCGACTTCACCTTCGGACAACTCGTCGCAAGCGGGGCCATCCTCATCGCGGCGGCCGGAAACGACGGCACCGATGCAGGCACGGTCTTCCCAGCCAACTGCAGCAACGTCATCGCGGTCGGTGCGACGGGCCCGGCAGACACGCGGGCACCGTACTCGAACTACGGCAGCGTGATCGACATCATGGCTCCCGGTGGCGACACGTCGACCACGCTCACCATCGAAGGCAGGACGGTTCCCGCGGGCGTGCTCAGTACGACCCTGAACAGCGTTGGGGAGCCCGATTACGCCTTCTTCCAGGGGACCTCCATGGCCGCCCCGCACGTGGCAGGCTTGGCCGCCCTGATGCTTGCGGCCGATCCCAGCCTGACCCCCGAACTCGTCCGCAGCCGCTTGCGCGAGAGCGCACGCGGGCTCGACGCCGCCGCCTGCGGACGGCCGTCGTCCGCCGACTGCGGCGCTGGCCTGATCGACGCTGCGGCCGCGCTCGTCGCCGACACGGGCGCGCCAGTCCCTCCGCCGGCACTGCCGCCGGTCACGACGGACGTACCGACATACGTGGTGGCGTTCTACTGCCTGCCGTTCGGCGGCGATCCCTGCGGCGACTTCGACTTCGACCGCACCGCCGAGCTCATCGTGTCGACCGACTCGCACCGCGTGCCGTACAGCGTCACGGGTCTCGCGCCCGGCACCTACCTTATGGCGGCCTGGCAAGACCTCGACCAGGACCTCGTCGTCGACGAGGGTGAGCCGTTCGGGGCGCACCCCGACCTGATCACGCTGGCGGCCGGCGACGCCCGCACCGGCGTGACGATCTACCTCGAGCCGCTGACCATGACGTCGACCCCGCTCGACGACATGGTGATCGCGGGCTTCCAGGAGCGCTTCGCGACACGCGGCACACACGGCCGCTGAGGAGGCCGCATCACGGCACCGCCACACCGACCGCGCGCGGTACCACGACGTCGAGGTGGTCCCCCGCCGCTCGCGCAGCCACCTCTGCGACGAGCTCCTCTGGCAACGCACACGCCAACCGTTCGAAGCCCTCCTGCGCCTGGTCGCGCACGGCACCCGTCGCGGCGCCATGCTGCCGGACCAGCGCGTACAGCGCGAGCGCTTCGGCGGCGTCCCCGCGTGTCGCCCGTACGTCGCCGAGCACCTTGAGGCACTCGAGCACGCGCGGAGTCTCACGCATCCGCCAGGCTTGGTCGACTGCCTCGCACACCCCGCGCTCGGCCTGCTCGGGGCGCCCCTCGGCGAGATCGACCAGCGCCAACCGCGTCAACGCGGCGACCTCGGCACCCTTGTCGCCGATCGACCGGGCCACGCGCAAGGCGTGCGCGTCATGCTCGCGCGCCGCAGCGTAGTCCGCCAGCGCCGCGTGCAGCATGCCGAGGTTGGAGGTCAGCGAGAGCGCATCGCGGTGGTTCTCGGCGCGCCGCGCGAGCGCCAAGCCTTGCTGCCACACCGCACGTGCCTGCTCGAGGTCGCCGTCCTCGAAGTGGAGCAGCCCGAGGTTGTTGAGCAGGCGCGCCTCACGCAACGTGTCGCCTTGCTCGCGGAACGCTTCGTGTGCCTCGCGCAGGCGCGTGACGGCATGGCCGCGATCGCCGGCGAGCTGCAGCGCCAAGCCGAGGTTCGCCAGCGCGACACCACGCTCGCTGGGCGGTTCCTGCGCCGACACGAGATCGATGGCCTCCTCGAAGTGCTGGCTCGCGCGACCGTAATCGCCTTGGTGGAGCGCGGCCACGCCGAGCACCTGCAGCGCCTGGCGCCGCCCGCGTGTGTCGCCAGCCGAGCGGAACCGATCGAGCGCCTCGCGCGCCACCGTGCCGGCGCGTTCGAACTCCCCCAGACAGCGCTGCAGCCGCGCCTCGCCGACCTGCAGCTGGCCCACCGCCGCCGGCGGCACGCTGTCCGATGACGTCAGCCGCGCGGCGCAGTCGCGGAAGAACGCGACCCCCTCACGGAAGCGTGAACGGGCCTCGAAGAACGTGGCGAGCGCCTCGACGGCGGCCGTGAAGGCGCTCGGCTCGGCTACCGGATCGACGACGGCGAAGGCCGCCCGGAGGTTCTCGCGCTCCTCTTCGATGGCATCGAGCGCCTCCTTCTGCCGGTCGCCCTGCAACGCATCGCTCGCATCGCGCAGCATGTCCAGGTAGTACGAGGCGTGCCGCGCCGCGGCCTCGGCCGCCTCGTGCGGGTGATCGCGCAGCTTCTGCTGGCTGAACTGGTACACGAGCGATTGGCGCTCGAAGCGACCCCGCGGTGCGGGGCGCAGCAGCGACTTGTCGACCAACGAGGCCAGCGTCGTGATCGTGGCGCCAGCGACGGCACGAGCCGCCTCGCGCCGGAAGCCGCCGCGGAAGACGGCCAGCCGCCGCAGTACGCGCTGTTCGTGCGCTGGCAGGAGCGACCATGAACGCTCGAAGGCGGCGCCGAGGCTGCGATGGCGAGCGGGCGCGTCACGCGCGCTGGAGGCGAGGACGTCGATGTCGCGCTCGATCGCGTCGGCGATCTCGGCGACGGGCATCAACCGCACCCAGGATGCGGCCAGCTCGAGCCCCAACGGCAGACCGTCCACCAGGCGGCAGATGCGCAGCACCGGCGGGAGGTCGTCGCTGGCCAGCGTGAAGCCCGGACGCGCTCGCCGAGCGCGCTGTACGAAGAGGCGCACGGCGTCGGCTCGCCCCGCAGCGTCGGAGTCCGTCTCGTCCGTACACGGGCAGGGCAGTCCCGCCACCACGAACACCCGCTCGAGCTCCACGTGCAGACGCTCGCGGGAGGTCACGAGCAGGCGCAGGTTCGGGCAGGCCGCGGCCAGCGCCTGGAGCTGCTCGGCAGCGTCCATCAGGTGCTCGAGGCCGTCCACCAGCAGCAGCAGCGCCCGCTGCCCGATGCCGACCTGCGCCTGCTCGCGCGGGGTCAGCCTGGGGTCGACGGGCAGACCGAGGGCGTCGACGACGGCGCTCGCGACGGCCCGCACCGACCGCAACGGCGCCAGCGGGACGAAGTACACGCCGTCCGGGTAGGCGTTCAGCCGACGCTGCTCGTGCGCGACCTGCAGCGCCAAGCGTGTCTTGCCGACCCCGCCGGGACCCACCAGCGTGACCAGCCGACCGTGATCCTGTGCCAGGAGCGTGCCGATCTCGGTGAGCTCGAGGTCGCGACCGACGAAGCTGGTGGCGCGCGCGGGGAGCGTGTGCGACGTCCCGGGCGTAGCCTCGACGGCACTTGCTCGCAAGCGTTCGCGCGCTGCCTCGCTGGTGGCCGCCAACGCGATGCCGTAGCTCTCGACCTCCTCGCGCACGCGCACCGCCAGCGGGCTCCGGCCCGCCAAGAGGAGCGTGTGCAGCCGCACCAGGTCGTCGGGCTCGGGCCCCATCGCCACCAGGTCGATCGCCTTCTCAGCCCGCGCAGCAGCGGCCTCGAAACGCCCCTCGCGCGCGTCACGCTCGGCCAGTCGCAGTCGCACCTGATGGAGCCGGGCGGTGACGAGTTCGCGGGTCCGGAAGACCCACTCCTCGAGCTCCACACCCAACCCCGGGAGATGGAGCCCTGCCAGGAAGGGTCCACGACCGGATAGGAGCTTCTCGTCAGGCACGCCGTTCTGCAGTCGTTCCAGCAACTCGGCCGCGTCGCACGGCAGGCGCGTCCAAACTTGCTGGCGATCGGCCTGCACGGCGCCAGGTGCACCCTGGCGGAGCTGGCTCAGCGCCACGGTCAAGCTCTTCAGGCGATCGCTGGCCTCGGGCCAGAAGAGCTCGGCCAGGTAACGCCGCTCCTGCGCGCCCTCCAGCGCCAGGTAGGTGAGCAGGAGAAGCGGTTTGGGACGCGTGAAGTTCGCGCCGTCGAGCGCGAGGCCACCGAGGGTCCGGATCCGCATAGTGGGCCGACTATAGCGGGAACGACGGTGGGCGCGACGTCGTGTGGCGATCTTCGCGTCCCGCCGTGCCACGGCGGGGCCGTGCGCTGCACGAACAGCCGGTCGGCCCCCATTCTCGTTCGTTAGCGCCCCGTTAACCATGACCGTGGCAGTCTCACCGTGCGCGCGCGCCGCGGCGCCTCGCCGCGGGCGCACGCGCACGGAGGAGGACCGCATGACCACGGCACAGGCACTGCGTAACGGCATCGACATCCAACAGTTGCAGCAGACGATCGCTGCGATCGAGGAGAGCCCTGAGTTGGGCCGCTTCACCTTCCGCGCCAGCAGCGAGTGGACGGGTGGTGGCCGCTCGCGCACGACCGTGCAGGGCTTCTACGGCGCCGGCAAGGAAGACGACTCGCGTCCTCGACCGCTGGTGATGGAGGGCGACGAACCGCACGTGCTGCTCGGCTCGAACCACGCCCCGAACGCCGTCGAGGCGGTGCTCCACGCGCTCGCCTCGTGCCTCACGGTCGGCTTCGTGTACAACGCAGCCGCGCGTGGCATCGACGTGGAGGCATTGGACTTCGACCTCGAAGGCGACCTCGACCTGCGCCCCTTCTTGGGTTTGAGTGAGCACGAGCGCCCCGGGTACCAGGGTATCGAGGTCCGCTACCGGGTCACGGCCGACGCTCCGCGCGAGCAGCTCGAGGACCTGTGCGCCTACGTGCAGCGCACGTCGCCGGTGGTCGACATCATCAGCAACCCGGTCCCGGTGCGCGTCAGCCTCGAGGGCTGACGCGCACCGGGACCGGCCTCGTCACCACCTCACGACTCGATCTGCAAGCCCTTGGGCGTCAGCACGAACTCGATCTGCCCCAACACGTAGTCGAGCAAGATCGCGAGCAACGCGGCCGGCACCGCGCCGAGCAGCACGAACGGGTAGATCAGCTGGCTGAGACCGCCGGCGATGGGTACGCCGAGTCCGCCGGAGCCGGCGTAGGCGCCCAACGCGGCGGTCCCCACGTTGATGATCACGCTGGTGCGGATACCCGCCAGGATGATGCGGCTAGCGTTGGGCAGCTCGATCTGCCACAGCACCTGCGACGGCGTCATCCCCATCCCTTCAGCGGACTCGATCACGAACCGATCCACGGACTCGATCCCGACGATGGTGTTCCGCACCACCGGCAGCATCCCGTAGAGGATCAACGCCACGATCGTGGGCCAGAAGCCCAGACCGATGATCGGCACCATGATCGCCACGATGGCGAGCGTCGGCATCGTCTGGCCTGCGCTCACCAGATCCGAGACCAGCGGCAGGAACTCGCGGTACTGCGCGCGGGTGACGAGCACCCCGAGCAGCAGGCCCAGCGAGATCGTCACCAGCGACGACAGCAGCACCAGCTCGAGGTGCTGCCCGGCGAAATCGATCACCGTTCCGCGCGGATGGAGCAACTGCCGCCGTCCCGGGAACACCGCCGACAGCAGGCGGTCCCACAGCGGCACGTGACCGAACACCGACCAGAACGTCAGGAAGATCGCCGC
>PWQI01000342.1 GCA_003556805.1 Trueperaceae bacterium
ATCCGGCCGGCATCATGAACCCGGGGAAGAAGCTGCCGCCGCGCGCGGGCGCACCGGTGGCCACGGCGGGAGCGGTGGCGGATCCGCTTCCGCTCAGCGGCTCCCGCTGAGGAGGGCCACGGTGATTCACGACCTCGTGATAGATTGAGCGGTGCAACACAACCAGGGTCGATGAGCGGCAACAGCGTCGTAACGACCCAAGGAGGCCCACATGCTCAGAGCAACATTGCGTATGGCCGTCCTGGCTGCCGTCGCACTCGGTCTCGCGACCGCGTCGGCCCAGGACTTCGACTGGCGCCGCTTCGAGGGCACCAGCATCCGGTTCATGATGAACCAGCACCCGTTCACCAACTGGCTCCAACCGAACGTGCAGGAGTTCGAGGCGCTCACCGGTATCAACGTCACGCTCGAGGTCTTCCCCGAGGACCAGTTCCGTCAGCGCCGCATCCTGGAAGTCAGCAGCGCCGCGCCCACGCTCGACGGTTACATGGTGATGCCCGGCCAGGTCGGCGCGCAGTACCTCGGTGCCGGCTGGATGCGTTACCTCGACGACTTCATCGCCGATCCCACGTTGACCGACCCCGATCTCGACCTCGAGGACTTCTTCGGCGGCGCTCTCGGCACCTTCCAGAGCGACCAAGGCCTGTTCGGTCTGCCGCTGCAGATCGAGTCGAGCGTGCTGTTCTACCGCGCCGACCTGTTCGAGGCGGCCGGGCTGAGCGGTCCGCCCGAGACGATGGACGAGCTGATGGCGTACGCGGCGGCCCTCGAGACCGACACCGTCGCCGGCTTCGCCATGCGCGGCCGCGGCGCTGCCGCCACGAGCCAGACCGTCAACCTGCTCTACTCGTTCGGCGGCTCCTGGATGGACGAGGCCGGCAACTCCGCCTTGGCTTCTCCCGAGAGCATCGCCGCCCACGAGTTCTACGCAGAACTCATGCGCAACTACGGCCCTCCCGGACCCGCCAACTTGCACTGGGCCGAGGTGACGAGCCTGTACGCCCAAGGCCAGGCAGCGATGATCTTCGACGCCAACGTGTTCCGCCCGATCATGGAAGACCCGGCCCAGGCGATCGACGTCGTGCGCGAGAACACGCGCTACGCGCCGTTGCCCGCCGGCCCGGCGGGGAGCGTGCCCGGCGTGCTCGTGTGGGGCCTGAGCGTCAACCACGCCTCGCAGAACCCCGAGGCCGCCTGGTACTTCATCCAGTGGGCGCTCTCCAAGGAGAGCTAAGAGAGCCTGCTGCTGTTCGGCGTGCCCGCCGCCCGCGGCTCGTCGTGGGAGAACGAAGAGTTCCAGGCGACCGCACCGGCCGACTGGATCGAGGCCTCGCAGGTCTCCTTCGAGCGCGGCCAGCCCGACTGGAACCCGCCGGTGATCCCGGTCGCCGAAGTCCGTGACGCCTACGGCCAGGCGATCGTCGCCGCCCTGGAGGGTCGCGACATCGCGGCCGCACTTCAGCGCGCCGCCACCGAGGTCGACCAGATCGTGGAGCGCTCGCAGCGCTGAGCACCACACCGACCGTGCACGACTGAGCGCCGGAGGGGCGAGGGCGCACCTCGCCCCTCCGGCGCATCCCACGCCGCGGAGATCTCAGTGAAGAGCTTCAGTGCCTTCGTCGACAAGAACGCGCGTTTCATCTTCCCGTTGCCGGCCGTCCTCGCGATCTTGGTGCTCATCGTCGCGCCGGTCGTCACGAACTTCGTCCTCTCGCTCTACGACTACTTCGTCGGTGGCCGGCCCGTCTACATCGGCCTGGAGAACTACCAGCGCGCCTTCGGCGACGCGCGCGTGTGGAACGGCATCCGCAACACCTTCTATTTCACGTTCACGGCCGTCCCCCTCCAGCTCGTGCTGGGCATCGCGATCGCCACCTTGTTCAACCGGGACTTCCCCGGCAAGGGGATCGCCCGCACGGTCATCTTGCTACCGATGGTCGCTACGCCCGTGGCGATCGCCCTCATCTGGGCGCTGATGTTCAACCCCAGCCTCGGGGTCCTCAACTACTTCCTCGAGAGCCTCGGCCTCCCCCGCTCGCTGTGGGTGGCCCAATCGAACCTGGCGATCCCGTCGCTCGTGCTGGTCGACACCTGGCAATGGTCGCCGATGATCGCGCTGATCCTGCTGGCCGCGATGCAGAGCGTCCCTGCCGAGCACTACGAGGCCGCCCGCATCGACGGCGCCTCCGGCTGGCAGTCGTTCTGGCACATCACCATCCCCAGCATCCGCTCGGCGATCGTGGTCGCGCTGATCCTGCGCGCGGTCGACGCCCTCAAGACGTTCGACATCATCTACGTAATCACCGAGGGCGGCCCCGGTATCGCCTCGGAGACGCTGAACGTGCTCGCCTTCAAGACCGGCTTCCAGTTCTTCCACGCCGGCTACGCCGCCACGTTGCTGATCTTCTTGATGTTCACCGTGCTCGGCATCGCCATCTTGCTCAACGTGATCCGGCGGCGGGTATGAGCGCCCTCGCAAGCCAGGCCTCGCAGCGCGAGTCGGCCGCTCAGGCGCGCGCCCGCGCACAACGTCTCAAGCTGCTGAAGAACATCGGCATCGCCGCGCTGATCGTGCTGACGCTGGCGATCATGCTGTTCCCGTTCTACTGGATGATCCTGACGAGCCTGCGGAGCCAGGTCGACAACGTCAGCCGGGTTCCCGTCTGGTTCTTCACGCCGACGTGGGAGAACTACCAGAACGTGATCGCGCGCAACAACTTCCTCGAGTTCACGTGGAACTCGTTCGTGATCGCGGCGCTGTCGACCGGATTCGGCCTCGTCCTGGGACTCCCGGCCGCGTACTCGATCGCACGCTTCAAGCAGGAGGGCTTGGCCCTCGCCATCCTGGTCGCGCGCCTCACGCCCTACATCACCTACCTGGTGCCGTGGTACCTGGCGTTCCGATCGCTCGGCCTGATCGACACCTACGTCGCCCTGACGCTCACGCACCTGATCGTCGGCATGCCGCTCATCGTGTGGATCATGATCAGCTTCTTCGAGAACGTCCCGCAGGACCTGGAGGAGGCCGCCTTCGTCGACGGAGCGACGCGCATCGGCGCGTTCATGCGCGTGATCCTGCCGCTCTCCATGCCCGGCATCGTCGCGGCCAGCATCCTCGCGTTCATCTTCAGCTGGAACCAGTTCTTGTTCAGCCTGGTCCTCTCCGGGCCGAACACGCGGCCGGTGCCGGTAGCGGTCTTCAACTTCATCTCCTACGGCCAGATCGACTTCGGCGGCCTCGGCGCGGCGGCCGTGTTGATCACCCTCCCCGTCATCATCCTCACGCTGATCATCCAGCGCTGGATCGTCACGGGCCTTACGATGGGGGCCGTCAAGGGTTGAGGGAGGACCGTCCATGCTGGCACTACAGAAGGTCGCGACAGGCGAGCCACGGCTCGAGCTGCGCGAGATCCCCGAGCCGACGCTCCGGCCGGGCCACGTGATCATCGACGTCGCTGCCGCGGGCATCTGCGGCACGGACGTGCACATCATGCACGACGAGTACCGTTCCGAACCGCCGGTCACGCTCGGGCACGAGGTGGCTGGCACCATCGCGGCCATCGGCGCGGGCGTGGACGGCTGGGAGCTCGGCCAGCGGGTGGTGACCGAGACGTACTACTCGGTCTGCGGTCGCTGCGAGCACTGCCGGACGGGCCGTCCGAACCTGTGCGCGTCGCGTCGCTCGATCGGCTCGTTCGAGGACGGCGGCTTCGCGCCACGCGTCCGCGTGCCTGCCACGATCCTGCACGCGTTACCGGACGACCTCGGCTTCCCCGAGGCCGCGCTCGTCGAGCCGCTGGCGTGCGTCGTGCGCGGCCTGCTGGAACTGAGCGACGTTCGCGCCGGCGACCGGGTGGTGATCACCGGCCCAGGACCGATCGGGCTGTTGGCGCTGCAGGTGGCCAAGGCGGCCGGAGCCCGTGTCGTGGTGCTGGGCACCGCCGCGGACGCCGCGCGTCTCGAGCTCGCGGAGCACCTCGGCGCCGACGGGGTGCTCACGGTCGAGGCGGCCGACGCCCTCGACGAGGCGCTCGCCGCCGCCCTCGGCGGCGAACCCGACGTGGCCATCGAGTGCTCGGGCGCCGCACCGGCGGCCGGGTTGTTGCTGCGGTTGGTGAAGAAGGCCGGCCGCTACGTCCAGGTCGGCCTCTACGGGGCGCCCATCACGCTCGACATGGACCAGGTCTGCTTCAAGGAGCTGCGCGTCAGCGGCAGCTTCGCCACCACGCCGAGCTCGTGGTACCGCGCGCTCGCACTGGCGTCGTCGGGAGCGGTGTCGCTCGCGGCCATCGTCGGCGCGACGTTCGCGCTCGCCGACTGGGAGCGGGCGTTCGAGGCCGTCGCGGGCCGCACGCCGGGCAAGGTGCTGCTCGTCCCGTGAGCGACGGTCGCACGCTGGGCGTGCTCAGCGGTCACTAGGCAGCGGCAACGACCCGCTGCGCAACAGCGCGGTGACGGTGTCGCGGTACCCGAGCGCCAGCGCCTGCGCCTCGAGCCTCGACCAGCTGGCCGCGTCGATCGCGGCCCGAAGCGGGGGCATGTGCCAGGCCTCGACGCCCTGGCGCACGCGGGCGTCGAGCCCGGGCGTGGCGATCGCCGCGAGGTAGCAGGCGGCCGCCCGCAGGTGGTCTCCGCGCTGCTCCCACAACTGTCCGATCGCCTGCACCACCTCGAGCGCCTTGGGGGTCTCGCCGGCCTCGTCCATGGCTCGCAACGCCGCGCGCAGGGCGCGCTCCGCGGCCGCGTGGTCGCCGGTCATGGTGGCCGCCACGCCGATCCAGTACACCTCGATGGTCTGGCGGCGCCGGGCGCCGCGCACGCGGTGGCGACGCTCAGCAAGCCGGAAGGCCGCCAGCGCGGTCCCGAAGTCGCCGACCGCGTAGCTGCAGTACCCCAGGTCGTGCAGCGCCTCCGCCTCGGCCAGCACGTCGCCACGCTTGCGCGCGAGCAGCAGACAGCGCTCGAAGCCGGCACGGGCGGTCGCGACGTACGCCTCATAGGCCGGCGACGGTCCCAGCGGCCTGCCGAACGCGCGTGAGCGGCCCAGCGCCACCAGCGCCCGTAGACGCGTGATGGCGCCGCGCGTGACGGCGTCGACCTGCACCCCATCGGCCTCGAGCCCGTCGAGCACCGACTCGGCGTCGTCGTAGCGCCCGAGGTCGTACGACACCTCGGCGGCCTGCCAGGCGGCGCGCCCCACCAGCGTGGCGTCTCCGGCTCGCACCGCCCACGCGGTTGCCACGTTGGCGCGCCGCAGCGCGCGCTGGCGGCGCCCCACGCGGTTCTCGCTCGCCGCCAGCGCAGTATGCAGGGCCGAGCGCACGCCGGGATCGCGCGGTCGTCGCCGCAGGCCGCGGCCGAACGTGTCGATCGCTTCCGCGTGTCGCCCACGCACGTCGAGCAGCAGCGCCAGCGGCTCGACGACGCCGCCCAGGTCGTCGCTCTCGACGGCCATCCACGCGGCCTGCAGCTCGGGCAGGTCACGGACCCAGGCCTCGACGCCGCCGTCCCCGCTCGCCGAGCGCAGCGCCGGCGCGCCCCGTCGGAGCGCGCCGAGGTAGTGGCGGGCATGTCTGGCACGCGCCTCGTGCAACGTCTCTCGGCTCGAGTGGCGGGCGAGGAAGCCACGCACGCGAGCGTGCATCGCCCAGCGGTCGCCGCCGGCACCGTGGAGCCAGCCGGCCCGCGCCCAGCTCGAGAGATCGGCGACGGTGGCGCCCGCGACGGTCTCGGCGGCGTGCCGATCGAACGCCGCCGCGAACACGCTGCACGTCACGAGACGGTCGATCCGTTCACGGTCCATTCCCTCGATCGACGCCTCGAGCACGCGCTCGAGACTGCGATGGCGCTCGGGGAGCGCGAGCGCCGCATCGCCACCGATCGCCTCGGGACGCTCCACGACGATGCGGGCGATCTCGCCGAGCGAGAACGCCGTCGCCAGGCTGGCCGCCAGCACCAGGCCGAGCGGCAGACCCTCGACCGCCTCGACCAACGCGCGCAGCGGCTCGCGATCGCTGGGGCCGAGGGCGAAGCTCGCGTCCGAGCGCCGTGCGGCGTCGACGAACAGCCGGGCTGCCGGAGCGTCGCGCCAGCCACGGCCGCTGGGTGCCGACAACCCTTCGAGACGATGCCCGGCCTCGCCCTCGACGCCGATGGGCTCCCTGCTCGTGACGAGGCAACGCCCCGGCGGCAACCCCGCGAGCAGCCGAACCAGCAGCCCGGTGGCGCGATGCCGGGGTTCGATGCCGTCGAGGACCAGCAGGTGCTCCCGGCGCTCGAGCCGATCGCGGACGGCCTCGAGCACCCGCTCGTTGCTGCCGCCCACGACACCGAGGGCGGCAGCCACGGCGAAGAGCACACCGGGCGCGTCTGCCACGCCGTCCACCGAGGCGCGCGCCACCGCCTCGTAGCGGTGCCGCACCTGATCGGCGAGCGCGCCAGCGACCCGGCTCTTCCCCACACCGCCGGGTCCGACGATCGACAGCGGCGCCGCCGTCGGCAACAGCTGCGCGAGACGTTCCAGCTCCCCCTCGCGACCGATCAACCGCGCCGCTGACACGAGCGCGGGCACCCTCGGTCCGTGGGTCGTCGACCGCACAGCGCCACGCGACCACGCCTGACCCGCGACCGACCGCGCCTCCTCGGCGACCGCCGTCGTAGCCGGCGACGGCTCGACGCCGAGTTCCGCGCGCAGCACCCGCCTCAGGAGGTCGTACTGGTCGAGCGCCGCCGAGTCATCGCCGCTCGCAAGCGCGATGCGCATCACGCGCCGATGCGCGCGCTCGTCGAGTGGGTCCTCGTCGAGCAGCGTACGCAGCCACCCGAGCGCCGCCTCGGCCTCGTTCGCGGCCTCGGCCACCTCGGCGAGCCGCCACAGCGTGCGCAGGTAGAGCCCGCCCAAGCGCGTGCGCTCCTGCTCCAGCCAGTCCTGGAACCCCACGGCCGACGGCAGGTCGAAGCCGGCCATGAACACGTCGCGGTGCTGCCGCGCGCCCGCCGCACGCCGCCAGATGCCGATCGCCGCCTCGAGTCGGTCCTCCGCAACCGCGCGCTCGAACCGCACGGCGTCGCAATCGGCCCTCAACACGATGCGTTGGCCCGACGCCAGCACGTCGACCGCTCCCGGCTCGGGCAGCGATCGACGCAACTGGTGCAGGGCGACGCGCAGGTTGTGGCGCGCGCCCGCTCCCCACAGCGTCTCCGCGAGCTCCCCGCGGTCGGCTCCGCCGCGCATCGCGACGAAGGCGGCCAAGGCGGTGAGCTTGCGCGGCAGGCGCACCGCCCCGCCGCCGCTCGACAGGGCCACGGCTCCGAGCAAGACCACCTCGAGGACGTCCATGCAGGCGCTCACGATAGCCCGCGCCGAAGCGGCCTTGATGGTCTGTTGATGGTGCGTGGGCCACATTGCGGTCGCAACGACATCGCACGCGAGGAGCCCAACGTGAGCCACCATCACCCGAACCACCGTCGCGCATCGCGTCCTGTCGCGATCGCGCTCGCCGCAGCACTCGTGCTGCTCGTCGCCGCCTGCAACGGCACTGGACCGGGAGGTGGTGGCGGCGGCAGCGGCACCGGCACGCTCGACGTCGCCGTCACGGGTCTCCCGACGGGAACGGCGGCCGACGTCGCCGTGACCGGCCCAGCCGGCTTCGTGGCCGCCCTGGCCGGCAGCACGACCCTCACCGGCCGCACCGTCGGCACCTACGCCGTGGCGGCACGACCGGTCGACGCCCTCGTCCCGATCGGCGCCACGTACGATCCCGTCGTGCCGAGCCAGAGCGCGACCGTCGTCGTGGACGCGACCACGGACGTCAACGTCGAGTACGACCTGCACGAGTGCGTCGCGTACGACCCGAGCGATGCGGGCGGCGACCTCAGCGGGAGTTGGTCGGCGTCGGGCAGCGCGGGCGAGGTGACCAGGAACATCACCGTGCCAGCCGACCCCGGTGGCGGGTACGTGACGGTCCGCCTACAGTCCCAGACGGGGGTCCGACCCCTGCTCGACGTGCAGGTGCTGCCGGTCGTGTCGGGGAGCATCTTCACCGAGGCCACCGATCCCGCTTTGAACCCCGACCCGACCCTGTTGGAGATGGTGTTCGAGGTAGCGCCCGGGCGCCAGTACCAGTTGCTCATGCGCGCGGCCGCCGCGGCCACCGGCGTCACCTTCCCACAGGGCTACACCGCCAGCTGGTCGTTCACCAGCCGCGTCGACTGCTACGAACCGAACGACACGCTCGAGACCGCCAAGGCCATCCCCATGCAGAACCCGATCAGCGCCAGCTTCATCGCCGGTTACCGCGACAGCAACTCGATCCCGGCGCTGTCGGTGCCGACGCTCGACTTCTACCGCTTCGAGCTGCACGAGCCGAGTGCCGTGCGGATCACGCTGTCGGACGTCGCGGACACCGTCCGCCCGCGCCTCACGCTGTACACCGACGGCGGGGCGACACTCGGCAGCGGCGCGCTCGCACCGACCGCCGGGGCGAGCGCCGTGTACGAGTCGGCCGGCTCCCTGGCGGCGGGCTGGTACCGCGTGCGCGTCGACACGCAACAGAGCCCTGCTGCGTTCTCGCGCGAGGCGCACGTGAGCCGCTCCAACGAGGAGGTGCCGCCGCACTTCCTGCAGGACTACACGCTGGTGGTCGAGACGCTCGACTGACGCGCACGACGTCGAACGCTCGTGGGTGGCGCGGACGCCGGCGTCAGGCCGGAGGGATGTCCTGACTCCGCAGCCACGCGAAGACCGCTGCTCCGAGGACGATCAGCGTGGCGATCACGTACGTGACGCGGTACGCGTAGATGTGGCGCATGGGAACCCCCTAGATGAGATCGAAACGCTC
>PWQI01000349.1 GCA_003556805.1 Trueperaceae bacterium
CCGGCCTAGGCTTGGAGGTCGTGGAAGGACTCACCCTCATCGGCGTCTCGCACAGGCGCGGCGGGATCGCCGCGCTCGAGGCGTGGCACGACGCGTTCCCCGAGTCGGGGCTGGGCGAGCGACTCGGCCTCGTCGGTGTGCGGGCGTGGGCGCTCGTCGCCACGTGCAACCGCTGGGACGTCGTCCTGGTGCGGCCTCCTGGTGTCGGACTGGAGCGCGTTCGCAGCGCGCTCACACCGGCCCGATCGCCGCGGAAGCCGTACGCCTACGACGGCGAGGCGGCCCTCGAGCACCTCGCACGAGTCGCGGCGTCGCTCGAGTCGCTCAACCCCGGCGAGGACCAGATCATGCGTCAGGTGCGCGACGCGTACGCTGCCGCACGCGCGGCGGGACGCGGCGACGCGGAGCTCGCCTTCGCGTTCGACACGGCGCTGCGGCTCGCCAAGCAGGTGCGTCGTGAGATCGCGTTGGCGCCGCTGCACACCTCGCTCTTCAGCCTCGCCCGTGCCGACGTCGAGGCCGCACTGAACGGCGGCGCGCACGCGGTGGTCCTGGGCGCGGGCGAGATGGGTGGCCTGGCCGCACGCGCGCTGCGCAGCATCCCGAACGTCATGCTCACCATCGTGAACCGCGGCCACGAGCGCGCGCAGGAGCTCGCCGCCAAGGTCGAGGCGGACGTGTGCGACCTGGAGCACTTCCTGGCGCATCCGCTCGAGGCGCGTGTGCTGGTGTCGGCGGCCCCGTTGCGCGGCAGGCTGGAGCGCTCCGTGCTCGAGCGCGTGGCTGGCCTGCGCTTGGTGGTCGACCTCGGCATCCCCCGCAGCGTCGACCCCGCCGATGCGCCCGAGGGTGTGCGCATCCTGGGCGTCGACGGGTTGCGGGAGGCCGGCGAGGCGCGCCGCGCCGCCCTGGTCGACCGGCTGGCCGACGCCGAGCGGCTCCTGCGCAGCGGCCTCGACGAGGCGGTGGGGGCGTGGAACGAGCGGGCCTTGGCACCGGCGATCCGCGCGTTGGTCGAGCACTACACGCAACTCGTCGGCGACGCGCTGCCGGAGCACGAAGCGGAGCGCCTCGCCCGGGCGGTCGCGCGCGTGCCGATCAAGGGCCTGCGCGCCGTGGCACGTGAGCACGGCCTGGCCGCCGCGGCGACGTTCCTCGCCGAGACCGGCCTGCCGCGTACGCCCGACCTGGAGGCCAGCCGTGGCATCTGACACCGTCGTCCGCATCGCCACGCGCGGCAGCGACCTGGCGCTGTGGCAAGCGCGCTTCGTGGCGGAGCGCCTGGAGGCCCTCGGCACACGCAGTGAACTGGTGCTGATCGAGACGAGCGGCGACCGCTCGCACGCGCCCATCCCCACCATCGGCGTGGGCGTGTTCACGAAGGCCGTCCAAGAAGCGCTCCTGCGGGGCGAAGCCGACGTCGCCGTCCACTCCTTCAAGGACCTCCCGTCGCTCCCCGCGGACGGCCTGGAGTTGGCAGCCGTCCCGGCGCGCGGTCCCGTGCACGAGGTGCTGCTCGTGCGACCCGATCGCCTCGATACGAGCGGCGGCGTCCTGCCGTTGCCGGCCGGCGCGACGGTCGGCACCAGCGCGGTGCGGCGACGCGCGCTGATCGGCGCGCTGCGCCCCGACCTGCTCACCGAGCCCTTGCGCGGCAACGTGCCCACGCGCGTGGACCGGTTGCGGCAGGGCGCGTTCGACGCCGTGCTCCTGGCCGCGGCCGGGCTCGATCGCCTCGCCCTCGACCTCGACGACCTGGTGCGCGTCGATCTCGACCCCGAGGTGTTCATCCCCGCCCCGGCGCAGGGAGCGCTGGCGCTCGAGGTGCGCCGGGGCGATCCGCTCGCCGACCGGCTCACCGACCTGCACGACGTCCCGGGTTACCCGACCGTGGCGGCCGAGCGCGGCCTGATGGCCCAACTCCAAGCCGGCTGCCAGTTGGCGCTGGCGGCACACGCCTGGCGCGACGGCGTGAGCCTGTCGATGGTCGCCTGGTTCGAGGGGCGCGAGGCGCGCGTGCGCCATCCGCACCCAGAAGGGCTCGCGCTGCTCACGTACGAGGCGCTCGGGCACGAGACGCACGGTCAGCCGGCGGAGGCTGCGACGTGAGGATCGCCCTCACGCACTCCGGCGGCCGTCTCGAGGCGCTCGCTCCTGCGCTGCGCGAACTCGGCCACGAGGTCGTGCACGCGCCTCTGATCGCCACGGCGCCGCTCGTCGACGACGCGACGAAGCGCGCGGCCGCGCTGCTCGTCGGCCTGCCCTGGCGCTGCTACCCGAGCCGCAGCGCCGTCGAGGCGTGGTCGGCGCTCGGCCTCCCCTTCGACGACGGCGCCCGCTTGGCCGCCGTCGGAGACGGCACAGCGGCCGCGCTCGAGGCCGCTGGCGCCGCTCGTGTGCTCACACCACAGCGCTCCGCTTCCACCGCCGCCGGCCTGGCGAGCGCCGTCCTGGCGGCCGGCGCACGCGGTGCGGCGGTGGGCTTGGTCCAGGGTCGCCGCGCCCGTCCCGAGCTCGAGACCAGGCTGCGCGACGGCGGCGCGCTACCGCACCCCGTGGTGGTCTACGACGTGGTGAGCGTCCCCTGGCGCAGCGACGTCGAGTTCGACGCCGTGCTGCTCGCGAGCCCGTCGGCGGTGGCCGCGCTCCCTGACGATCTGGCGCGGCACAGCCACCTCGTCGCGCTCGGCCCGACGACGGCAGCGGCCGTTCGCGATCGCGGCTGGTCGTGCCACCAGGCGAGCGAGCCGAGCGTGGCAGCCGCGCTCACGGCTTTGACGCGGCTCGCGCCGCGTGCGCCACTGGCCGCGCGGGAGCTCGGGACATGACGCGTCACGATGCTCCCCACGCACCCGACGCTCAGGCCGGCTTGACCAAGCGACCACGGCGGGCGCGCTCCACGCGCGCGCTGCGCGACCTCACGGCCGAGACCGACGTGCTGCCGCGCCACCTGGCCCTGCCGCACTTCGTGCGGCCGGGCCGCGGCGTCGACGAAGCCGTGGCGTCGCTGCCTGGCGTCGCGCGCGTCTCGGTCGACGTGCTGCTGCCGCGCCTCGAGCGTCAGCTGCGCGCCGGGGTGCGCACGGCGCTGCTCTTCGGCGTCCCGGACGACGCCGACAAGGACGGCGGGGCGCGTTCCGCCGACGACGCCGCGGGTCCCGTGCCAAGCGCGCTGCGCGCGGCTCGCGAGGCCTTCGGCGACGACCTGGTGCTCGTGACCGACGTGTGCCTGTGCGCCCACACCGACCACGGCCACTGCGGCGTGCTGGCGCCGCCACGCGCCCACGGCAGTGAGCTCGTGATCGACAACGACCGCTCGCTCGAGCGCCTGGCCGCCATGGCCGCGGCCCATGCCGAGGCCGGCGCCGACCTCGTGTCGCCATCGGACATGATGGACGGGCGCGTGGCCGCGATCCGGGCGCGGCTCGATGGCGCCGGCTTCTCGTCGGTGGGCATCCTGTCGTACGCGGTGAAGTACGCCTCGGCGTTCTACGGCCCGTTCCGCGACGCCGCCGGCTCCGCGCCGAGCGGAGCGGCCGCCGCGCCCGACGGCCCCGCGGCGCCGACCACGCGCGAGACGTACCAGATGGACCCCCGCAACGCCCGCGAGGCCCTGCGCGAGGCCTCTCTCGACGAAGCCGAGGGGGCCGACATGCTGATGGTCAAGCCCGCGCTGGCGTACCTCGACGTGCTGGCGCGGCTCCGCCCGACCACGACGCTGCCCCTGGTGGCGTACCAGGTCTCCGGGGAGTACGCCATGCTGAAGGCGGCCGCGGCCGCCGGCGTGCTCGACGAGGCGAGCGCCATGCGCGAGACCCTCACGGCGATCCGTCGCGCGGGCGCCGACCTGATCGTCACGTACGCCGCCGTCGAGGCGTTGGAGCGCGGATGGCTGCGCTGAGGGCCGAACGCCACATCGCCACCCGCGTGGCGTTCACGGTGATCGTCGTGTTCGTGGTCGCGCAGGTCACGTGGTGGATCCTGGTGCAGGGGCGCCTCGCGACCGAGTTGCGCGACACCACGCTGGCGGCCTGGCAGCTCGACGCGCGGACGGCGAACGCCGTCCTGGCGCTCGACCCTTCGGCCGAGGCCAGCCTGCTGGCGCGCTACGCGCACCTGCGACCGAGAGCGGACGGCACCGGTCTCGAGGTCGACCCAGCCGCGCGCCACGAGGTCGAGCGGCGCAACGCCCGCACGGTCCGCATGCTCGCCTTCGAGGGGCCGTTCTTCGCCCTCGTCATCCTGGGCCTGTTGCTCTTCATCGCCGGCAGCCTGCGCGCCGAGCGCGAGCTGAAACTACGCCAGGCGAACTTCCTGTCGGCCGTCACGCACGAGTTCAAGACCCCGATCAGCACGCTGCGGCTGCTGGTCCAGACGCTGCGGCTCCGGCCCCTCGGTGCGACGCGTCAGCAGGACTACCTGCGCCGCATGGAGGGCGAGATCGACCGGTTGGAGCGCACCAGCGAGCAGGTGCTCGCCACCGCACGGCTCGAGCAGGCCAGCGAACCGCCCCCGCTGGCGGCCGCCGACCTGAACCAGGTGGTGCAAGGCTGGATCGGCAGGCTCCGTCCCGGCTTGGAGGTGCGCGGCGCCGACCTGCGCGTGCACTACAACCCCGAGCCGCTCCCTGTCGCCCTCGACGGCGACGCGTTCGGCATCGCGTTCTCGAACCTGCTCGACAACGCCGTCAAGTACTCACCTGGCGACGCCAAGAGCATCGCCGTCACGCTCGAGCGCGACGGTGACCTGGTCATGCTGCACGTCGACGACGAGGGCGTCGGCCTGGCGCCCGACGAGCGCTCGCGCGTGTTCGAGCGCTTCTACCGCACCGGCGACGAGATGACGCGCGAGTCCGAAGGCGTCGGCCTCGGACTGGCACTTGTCAAGAGCACCGTCGAGGCCATGCGCGGTTGGGTGAAGGTGGCCGACGGACCCAGCGGTCGAGGGACTCGGTTCACCGTCGTGTTGCCGCGGCGCGTGGCGCTCGCCGAGAGCGACGAGCGCGGCGACGACGCGACCGGGCAGCGCGCGAGCGCGGCGCTCGACGGCGGGAGCGCGGCATGAGCGCTCGCGCGACGGTGTTGGTGATCGAGGACGAGCCGGCGCTGGCGAGCGTGCTCGTCGACAACCTCGAGGCCGAGGGCTTCACCGTGCGCTGGTCTCGCGACGGCCTCGACGGCGAGCAACGCTGGATCGGCGGCAGCGAGGGCCCACCCGACCTGGTGGTGCTCGACGTGATGCTCCCCAAGCTCGACGGTTTCGAGCTGTGCGAGCGGATGCGGGCCCTGGGCGACGACACGCCGGTGCTGTTCCTCTCGGCGCGCGGCCAGGCCGAGGACCGTGTGCGTGGCCTGCACGTCGGTGCCGACGACTACCTCGCCAAGCCGTTCCACCTGCCGGAGTTCCTCCTGCGGGTGCGCGCCATGCTGCGCCGTCGCGGCTGGCGGGGTGACGCCGGGAGCCGCTACGCCTTCGCCGGGATCGTCATCGATTTCCGCTCGTGGACGGTCGAGACGCGTTCGGGCGGGCGTGAGGCGCTGGGCGAGCGCGAGCTCGGCATCCTGCGCCTGCTCACCTCACGCGCAGGCGAGGTGGTGCCGCGCGACGACATCCTCGACGAGGTCTGGGGCGACGACGCGTTTCCCTCGAGCCGCACCGTCGACAACGTGGTCGTGCGCCTGCGGCGCATCATCGAAGGCGACCCGTCCAACCCGGTCCATATCCACACCGTGTGGGGCGTCGGCTACCGCTTCACGCCCGACCCGGAGACCGAGGCCGGCGCCCCGAGCGCTTCCACTCCCGACGACACCACCCTCGACGACGCCCTCGATAGCGACGCGCCAGACGCCAACTCGGCGCGCGACCTGGAAGGAGGTGGCGCGTGAGCCTACTGCTCCGTGCCCTGCGTGGGGAAGACACCCCGCGCGCACCGATCTGGATCATGCGGCAAGCCGGCCGCCATCTCCCCGAGTACCGCGCCCTCAAGGAGAAGCACGACTTCTGGACGCTGGCGCGCACACCCGAACTGGCCGCCGAGGTCACGCTGCAACCCGTCCGCCGCTACGGCATGGACGCCGCGATCCTGTTCAGCGACATCATGACGCCGTTGCCCGCGATGGGCCTCGACCTCGACTTCCGGCCCGGGCCGGTGCTGGAGCGGCCCGTGCGCTCCCGCGCCGACGTCGATCGACTGCGCGTGCCCGACCAGGGCGAGATCGCCCCGTTCGTCGCCGACGCGGTCCGGCTGCTGCGCGGCGAACTCGGCGACACGCCGCTGATCGGCTTCGCCGGCGCGCCCCTGACGCTCGCCACCTACGCCGTGCAGGGCGGCGGCAGCAAGGAGTACGAGGTCTTCCGCGCCTTCCTGCGGCGCGAGCCCGAGGCTTCGGAAGCCCTCCTGGACGCACTCGCCGAGGTGACCGTGCGCTACCTCCGCTCGCAGATCGAGGCGGGTGCCCAGGCGGTGCAGCTGTTCGACAGCTGGGCCGGGATCCACGACCTCCCCACCTACCGCCGCTTCGGCGCGCGCTACGCCGCGCGCGTGCTCGACGCCCTGGCCGACACGGGCGTGCCGCGCATCTACATCGCGCTGGCCGCGACGCACCTGGCACCGGCGATCGAAGAACTACCGCTCGAGGCCGTGAGCGTCGACTGGCGCCTGCCCCTATCGGCCTGGCGCGACCTGCTGCCGGGGCGCACGCTGCAAGGGAACCTAGACCCGGCCGCCCTGCTCGGCACGTGGGACACGCTCCGAGCCGAGGCGACCGACGTGCTGTACGAAGGACTCGGCGGGCCGCACGTGTTCAACCTCGGGCACGGGATCTTCCGCGAGGCCGAGCCCGACCAGGTAGCACGCCTGGTCGACCTGGTCCAAGGGTTCGACCGCACGTCGGCGCGCGCCGAGGCGAGCGCCGAGGCCAGCGCCGTTCCGAGCGGCGGGGCACCCACCAGCGGCGGCCACGTGTGAGCGGACCGGCCTGGGCTGAGCAAGCCACCGAGCGGCGCAGGAGCGTCGTCGAGCGCATGCGACGGGGCCAGTCCGACCTGGTGCGTGCGTTCGAGACGATCGACGGCGTCGGAACGTTCGCCGAGCACACCTGGGAGCGCCCCGAAGGGGGCGGCGGCACCGCCCGCGTGATCGAGGGCGGCGCGGTGTTCGAGCGCGGCGGCGTGAACGTCTCCGCCGTGCGCGGCGCGCGCGTGCCGCCCAGCCTCGCCGCCACGCACCCTGGTACCGAAGGGCTGCCCTTCTTCGCGACGGGCATCTCGATGGTGCTGCACCCGCAGAACCCCTACGCGCCGGCCTTCCACGCCAACTTCCGCTACTTCGAGTGCGGCGACGGCGAGCGGCCCCGCGTCTGGTGGTTCGGCGGCGGCCTCGATCTCACCCCCGCCTACCCGACGGACGACGACGTGCGCCACTTCCACCGCACGCTCGCCGACTGGTGCGAGGCGTTCGATCGGGCCGACTACCCGACCTGGAAAGCCACCTGCGACACTTACTTCACGGTCAAGCACCGCGGCGAGATGCGCGGTGTGGGCGGCGTGTTCTTCGACGAGTTGCGCCCACCCGACGCCGAGCGCTCGGACGTGGCGGACGCAGCCGCCTTCGAGGCCGACCTCGCGTGCGTGTCGGCGGGCATCGACACGATCGTGCCGGCCTACGTCCCCCTGATCGAACGACACCGAGGCGACCCCTTCGGCGAGCGCGAACGGCGCTGGCAGCTGCTGCGACGCGGTCGCTACGTCGAGTTCAACCTGGTCTACGACCGCGGAACGCTGTTCGGCCTGCAGACTGGCGGCAACATCGAGGCGATCCTGATGTCGATGCCACCCGTCGCGAACTGGGCGTTCGACCACCGGCCGGAGCCCGGCACGCCCGAGGCGGACGCTCTCGGTTACTACCAACCCCACGACTGGGTCGAACCGCACGGCGGTATCGACGCCACACCCCTCCAGGAGGTCTCCCAGCGATGAGCACCAGCACAGTGAGCGGCCGCGCCCCGACAGGCATCGTGATGATGAACCTCGGTGGTCCCAAGGACCTCGACCAGGTCGAGCCGTTCCTGCTCGCCCTCTTCGAGGACCGGGAGATCATCCAGCTGCCCGTCCAGAAGTTCCTGGGACCGTTCATCGCGAAGCGGCGCACCCCGAAGATCCGAAAGCACTACGAGGAGATCGGTGGTGGCTCACCGATCCTGCACTGGACCGAAGAGCAGGGCAAGGGCATGTGCGAGCGGCTCGACGCGCTCTCACCCGAGACCGCGCCGCACAAGTTCTACGTCGCCTTCCGCTACGTCGAACCCACCAGCGAAGACGCGCTGCGGCAGATGCAGGCCGACGGGGTGCAGCGCGCGATCGCGTTCACGCAGTACCCGCAGTTCAGCTGCTCAACCACGGGTTCGTCGCTCAACGAGCTGTGGCGCGCCGCCAAGCGCCTGGGGCTGCAGAACGCCTTCGAGTGGTCTGTCATCGACCGCTGGCACACCCACCCCACCTTCATCGACGCGATGACCAAGACCGTCGAGGACGGCCTCGCGATGTTCGACGAGAACGACCGCGACGACGTCGTGATCATGTTCAGCGCGCACTCGCTGCCACTCGACGTGATCAACCGCGGCGACGCCTACCCCGCCGAGATCGGCGCCAGCGTCCACGAGGTCATGAAGCGCCTCGACTACCGCTACGAGTACCTCCTGACCTACCAGTCCGACGTCGGCC
>PWQI01000303.1 GCA_003556805.1 Trueperaceae bacterium
AAGCTCGACCGCTCGCTGCGCGAGCCGTACGACGCCTTGGGCAACGTGGTCGAGCTCCGCGCCAGCATCGGCGTGGCGCTCTTCCCCGACGACGCCGATGCGCCCGACCGCCTGCTGAAGGTCGCCGACGACGCCATGTTCGCGGTGAAAGACGGCCGAGCGGCCCAGGCGCGGCAGGCTGGCCGTGACTGATGCACGACGAGCGCACACGGTCGGCGCCGACGATCGCGGCTGCGCGTGCACGTGACGTGGCGGCCATCTCGCGCATCGCCTACGACACCGCGTTCTTCGGTGCGCCGGCCGACCCGTTCTTCCCGTCGGAGCGTTTGCTCTCGGACCTCTGGGTCGGGCCGTACCTGGCAGCCGGGCACGTGCTCGTCGCCCACCATGCCGACGACGTCGTCGGGTACTGCCTCGGCATCGACGACCCTCGCGACTACCGCGCTGCCGTCCGCAGGCTCGTCCCGATCGTGATCGGTCGCTTGCTCAGGGGTGCCTACCCAGGCGCCTGGGGCTGCGCACGGTTCGGTCTCGCCGCACTCGGTGACCGACACCCTCACGCGCCGCTGGGTACCTTCCCTGCCCATCTCCACATGAACGTCCGGGCCGGGGCACGCGGCTTGGGTGTCGGGCGGCGCCTGCTCGAGGCGTACCTGGCGGCTGCGCGAGATCGCGGCGTGCCCGGCATCCAGGTGAGCACCACCAGTCGCAACGTCGCCGCAGTCTCGCTGTACTCGTCGCTCGGTTTCGTGACGTGGTCCCGTGCCGAATCGACGCGGTGGCGGCGGTGGCTCGAGGGTCCGGTCGAGCACGTCGTCATGACGGCGCTGCTCGAGCCCGCACCGTCCGTCAGCGCGGCGGCGCCAGCGGCAAGGGACTGAACAACTCGTTGCGCTTGGCGAACGACTCGAGGTAGCGACGCAACAACCTGACCTGCGAATCGTGCGCTCGGATCGACGCGAGCTTCACCTCGACGTGACGATGCTCGAGATCGAGGCGCGTCCACGGCAGGTGCCGAGCGCGCAGGGGTGGGAACAGCGGGCTGCGCATGTGCACGCCCTTCGGCAGCGGCCACTGCGCGTCACCGTGGACGATCCACCATCGGCCAGCGCCGAGCTCCCCCCGCTCGCCGAGCACCCGCAACACGAGCTCGCCCACCGTGCGATGGTCCGGATGCCCGTCGAGCGGCGTGGGCGCGAGGACCACCGTCGGATGCACTCGGTCGAAGACGTCGCGCATCGACCGGAGCAAGTGCGCACCGGTGAAGGGTGTGCCTGGCTCGAGCGCCGACTCGTACACGACCTGGCTCCTGAGCGTGAACGGTGAGCGATAGGGCGTGTCCGTGTCCATGTGCAAGCGGTACACGTCGCGCAGGCCTCGATCCGGGAAGCCGAGGAACAGGACGCGTTCTTCCGCGACCCCGAGGATGGCGGCGGCGGCCAGCGCCTCGCGCATCCGCGTGTGACCGAGCGCGATGAGCGCGGCGCCTCGCGGCCGGAGCGTCGCTTCTACCACCAACGCATCGAGTTCGAAGCCGTCGCCGGACGTCACGTGCACGATCCAGACCTCGGCACCGGCCTCGTGGGCGAGCTGGATCGCCCCGCCGCAACACAGCGCCTCGTCGTCGGGATGCGGCGACACGACCAAGACACGATCGCCTTCGACGAACGGATCGGTTGCGGGTAGCCGATCGGCGTCGAGGTCGAAGCGCTGCGCGTACCACCACGCTGCCACGACCGGCGCGTTGACCGTCAGCGTCGCAGCAGCAACCGCTACGACGCCCAGGATCACCAGTGCGACTCGCTTCCAGCGGCGTCTCGTCCAACGCTTCATTGCGCCGACGATGCCACGAGGCACGGCTCTGAGAGGCGTCTCAGCACACGACCCGTGTCGCGGATGTCGGCCCCGGTCAACGCCGAGCGTGCGCCGCCAGAGCGAGGCTCGCGCGGCCTCCGTGGCGCGCCAGCAGGGCGCTCGCGGCGGCCGGAGCCAGACCGCTCCCCAGGTGGACGATGGCGCAGCGGATGTCGCCGCCGCAGGCGTGCAGTGCACGCTCGGCGTCGGCGGGCGTGGCACCGCTCGCGACGACCACGATGTCGACGGCTCGGTGCCGCAGCTTCGCGTTGGTGGGCCGCATGGCGACCATCAGGTTGCCGTGCAGCGCGCCGAGCTCCGCCATCGGCGCGCTCGAGAGCGCGTTCAGTGCGATCTTCTGGGCCGTGCCGGCCACCATGCGGGTGGAGCCCGCCACCACCTCAGGGCCGGTGTCGAGGAGCACCGCCACCTCGGCCGCCTCCAGCAGGGGCGTACCCGCGTTGTTGGCGATGCCGACCGTGAACGCCCCGCGCTCGCGCGCGCGGCGCACGGCGGCTACGGTGTAGGGCGTGCGACCGCTCGCCGCGATGCCGACCAGCGCGTCGTCGGGACCGACGGACGCGGCGTCGACCGCCGCTGCGGCGTCCCCGGTCTCGTCCTCGGCGCCCTCCTTGGCGGTGGTGCCCGCAGCGGCGCCCCCCGCGAGCAGCACCACGGTGCGGCTGAAGTCGAACGTCGGGGGGAGTTCGGCCGCGTCCTGGAGCGACAAGCGCCCCGACGTACCGGCTCCGGCGTAGACCAAGCGGCCACCACCCGCGAGGCGCACGGCGATGCCCTCCGCGGCACGGGCCAGGGCGGGCACGGCCGCGATGGCGGCGGTGACCGCGCGTTCGTTCGCCTCGACCAGCGCTCGGACGCGCTGCTCCATCGGCCACGCCTCGAAATCGGCGTATTGCGGATCGATGCCTTCGGTCATGCGAGCCGTCCCTTCGCCGGCGCACGCTGCGCGCGTCGGCCGGATGGTATGCACACGGGCATGACAGGTGTCAGGCGAACCGTCCACGACCGAGGTGTGAGCGATCGACCGGGGCCGCCGTGGACGTGAGGGCTCCGGCCATCGTCGATCTGCCAGCGCGAGCGCATCGCGAGGCCGCGGCGCTCGTCGCCGGTCAGCCGCTCTTCGAGCGCTACGGCGCCACGGCCGAGGTGCTGGAGCGGTCCTGGCGAGCCGGTCTCGAAACCGGCGATCGGTTCAAGGCGGCGATCGTGGATGGACGCGTCGTCGGCGTCGCCTGGCTCGTTCCGAACGGCGCCTTCGCACGCAGCCCGTACCTGCGGCTGCTCGCCGTAGCGATGACTGCGGCCGGTCGCGGCGTCGGCACGACGCTCCTCTCTGCCTGCGAGGCGTGGGCGTTCGAGCGCGCCGACGACCTGTTCCTGCTCGTCAACGCCGACAACGAGGGCGCCCGCACCTTCTACGAGCGGCGCGGCTTCGTGGCGATCGGTCAGGTCCACGGTTACGTGCGCCCCGAGCTCGACGAGACCATCATGCGGAAGCGTCGCCCGTCGTCCACGGATCGAGCGGCTGAGGCCACAGGTACTTGCCGGCCACCACCGCGCGGGTCGCGCCGGTAGCGCCTGGCAGCGTCCCGGCACGCCCCGTGAAGCCCATGTAGGCCATGATCGCGAAGGCCAGTGCTTCGCGGTCCTTCGACACCATGCCGAGCTCCTCGAAGGTGTGGAGGCGTACGGCGAGGCGCTCACGCAGCATGGCCAGGAGGGTGGTGTTGGCGGCACCGCCACCAGCCACGAGGACCTCGTCGAGCAGGCGGTCGCGCCGGAGTTGCTCGTACGCGTGGGCGATGCTCGCCGCGGTGAACGCCGTCAGCGTGGCGACCAGGTCGGCCGGCGCGAGCGCGTCGAACGACAGCCCGAGGTCGCGCTCCAGACGCGCCAGCGCGAACACCTCGCGCCCGGTGGTCTTCGGGAACCGCAGCGCCAGGTAGGGGTGTCGCATCAGCGCCACGAGCACGTCGGCGTCGACCCGACCGCCCTCGGCGATCCGGCCGCCCTCGTCGTACTCGGCGCCGAACGAGCGCTCGACGGCCTCGTCGATGAGGCAGTTCCCGGGACCGGTGTCGAACGCGATCACGGCGTCGGGCTCGAGCCGAGGCGGGAGCCAGGTGAGGTTCGCGATGCCGCCGATGTTGTGGATCGCGCGCGCGACGCCGCGGCGCCAGTGCAAGGCGAGGTCGCCGAACGAGACCAGCGGCGCCCCCTGCCCGCCGGCCGCGACGTCCGACTGGCGGAAGTCGCAGGCGACCGGGACGCGACATCGCTCCAGCACGTGCGCCGCCTCACCCAGTTGGAGCGTCGAACGGGTCCGCCAACCGCGCTCGGGATCGACACGAGGCACGTGGTAGACGTTCTGGCCCGAGAGGGCGATCAGGTCGAGCGCATGGCGATCCGCCACGGGACCGCAGGCGTCGGCGTAGGCCAGGCCGATCTCGGCGTGGAGTTGCGTGAGCTCGCGCACGTCCGCCGCGCCCTCCTCGAGCGCCGCGACCAGGCGCCGGCGCAGGTCGGCCTGGTAGGGCGTCGAGACGCGCTCGAGCACATCTGCGCGCACCATCGGGCCGTCGGCTGCCAGGCGCGCCACCACGAGGTCCATGCCGTCCAGCGACGTGCCGCTCATCAGCGCCAGCACCGTCAGCGCGGGTGGGCTCGCTGGTGGCTCGGCGGGCCAGGTCGGGCCGCGCAGCGTCATCGCGCCCCCGCGTCCGTGGCGGGCGTGACGGGGGCTGCCCAACCGTGGGCCGCCCCGTGGAAGGCCGGACGCAGTGCTTGGATACGGCTGGGGTGGTCGCGGCGCGGGTGCACCCGGTTGGTCAGCAAGATGGAGGCCCGTCCATCGTCGGGATCGAGCCACAGCGAGGTGCCGGTGAAGCCCGTGTGTCCGTACCCACGCGCGGCCGCGCCGGCGAACACGCCCGGGTGAGCCAGCAGCCAGCCGAGTCCTCGGACGCTGCCGTCGTCGCCCTGGGCATGCGCTCGCGTCGCCTCGCCGAGCGTCTCGGCTGCGCCGAGGATGGGGTCGCGGCGCAGCCAGGCGGCCGCGTAGCGTGCCAGGTCGGCGGCGTCGCCGAACAGCCCGGCGTGCCCTGCGACGCCGTCCCACACGGTGGCGTTCTCGTCGTGGACCTCACCGACGAGCAGACGGCCGCGCCAGCCGCAGAGTTCGGTAGCGGCGACGTCGTCGCTGCCGATGGGGCCGAATCCGGTCCGACGCATGCCGAGCGGCTCGAACACGAGCGCGTTCGCGGCGGCGTCGAGACGCTGCCCGGTCACGCGCTCGACGACGGCGCCCAGGAGCATGAAGCCGACGTCGGTGTAGTGCACCTGTCCCGCGTCGGCGACGGGCGCCTGGAGGACCGCCGCGAGGGCGGTCCGGCGCTCGGAGACGCGTGCGAAGAGTGGGATCCAGTTGCGCAGGCCGGCGGTGTGCGTGAGCAGCGCGTGCAGCGGGACATCGGCCAGGCTCGGGGTCTGGAACCACCCCGCGTTCACGAAGAAGTGGCCGATGCGATCGTCCAGCGAGAGTTCACCGTCGCCGGTGAGCCTCAGCACGCACGGCAGCGTAGCGACCACCTTGGTGAGCGAGGCGAGGTCGAAGCGTGTGGTGATGCGGACGGCGTCGCCGCCAAGGCGGGTCACGCCAGCGGCCTCGACGTCGCTCGCGCCGTCGGCGGCCACGATCGCGGCGACGCCGCCGGGTACCTCGGCGCGCGCCACGGCCTGTTCGAGCACGGCGCGAGCCGCGTCTGGGATGCGCATACCGGCAAGGTAGCACGATTGACCCAGGTGGTCTAGGAGTGGTACGTTGCTTGGACCGTCACTCACCGACCGGGTGCGCCTATCGCACGCACGCCGGTCGGCGCGTACAGCCCCCGAAGGAGGCAGTCATGAAGCGCTTCGCATTGCTCGTCGTCGCGTGCGTCGGCCTGGCGTTCGCCCAGACCGGCACGCTCGAGCTCGCGGTCGACAGCTCGCCCGCCGGCCTCGATCCACACAAGGTCACGGCCTTCTCCAGCTTCGCCGTGATCAGCCAGATCTACGACGGCCTGCTCGAGATCAACGCCGACCTCCAGCTCGAAGGCGCCCTGGCGGAGTCGTACACGATCTCCGACGACGGCCTGGTCTACACCTTCACGCTGCGAGACGACGTGGTGTTCCACAACGGTCGCGCCTTCGGCGCCGAGGACGTCGTGTACTCGCTCGAGCGCATCCTCGACCCCGAGACCGGCTCGCCGCAAGCCAGCCGCTTCAACCAGGTCGCCAATGCCGAGGCCGTCGATGCTCACACGGTCGTGTTCACGCTGACCGAGCCGTTCGCGCCGTTCCTGTCGAACATGCCCAACCTCTACGTCGTCCCGCGCGAAGTCGTCGAGGAGCACGGAGACCTGCAACAGGTCGCGGTCGGCACGGGCCCGTTCGCACTGGCCGAGGTCGTCCCCGACACCTTCTTGCGACTCGAGGCCAACGCCGACTACTACCGCCCAGGCGAGCCGGGCGTGGCGACGCTGCGCTACAACGTCGTCCCCGAGGCCTCCACCCGCGCCGCCGGCCTTCGCACGGGCACCTACCACCTCATCCCCGACGTCGACCCGACCACGGCGCTCACGCTCGGCAGCGCGCCGAACGTGACGTTGCTCGAGGTCCCCGGGCTGGCCTACACGCTCGTCGGCATGAACGTCACGCGCGAGCCGTTCGACGACCCGCGCGTGCGCCGCGCCATCAACCTGGCGCTCGACCGCGAAGAGCTCGTCGACGGCGTCTTCCTCGGCAACGCGGTCCCCGCCGGTCCGCTCTCCGAGGCACTGACCGACTGGGCCGTCCCGACCGAGACGTTCCCCTGCTACGCCCACGACCCGGCAGCCGCCCGCGAGCTGTTGGCCGAGGCCGGCTACCCCGACGGGTTCGAGTTCACGATCCTGACCTTCGGCACCCGCCGCGACGTGGCCGACACCGCTCAGGTCGTGCAGGCGCAACTCGAACGCGCCGGCCTGAACGTCACCGTGAACGTGGCCGAGTTCGGCACCTTCGTGCAGGACTGGAGCAACTCCAACTTCGACGCGTTCGTCAGCCTCAACGGCGGCAACATCGACCCCGACGGCTACATGCACCGCACCTTCATCACCGGTGGCTCGACGAACGTGTTCCAGTACTCCGACCCCACCGTCGACGCGCTGCTCGAGCGGGGCCGTACCACCGCCGACGTCGCCGAGCGCCAGTCGATCTACACCGAGTTGCAGAGCGCCCTGGCCTGCGAGGGCCCGATCGCCCACCTGAACTACGGCACGCTCTTCAGCGCCCACCGCGCCGAGGTCCAGGGCTTCGAGCAGATCGCCACGGGGAACCTGCGCTACCTGCGCAGCGTCACGCTGCGCTGATCATCCGCCGCTGCGTGCCGGTCGCCCGGGACTGACCGGCGACCGGCACGCGCGCGTGCGCTGAGGAGTCGATGACCACCTACGTCATCCGCCGCCTGCTCGACCTCGCGTTCGTCCTGTTCGGGGTCTCGGTGCTCATCTTCATGATGCTGCGGTTGATCCCAGGGGACGCCGTCGCCATCATGCTGGGTGCCAACATCGACATCACGCCGGAGCGCATCGAGGCGTTGCGGCGGCAGCTCGGGCTGCACCTCCCGCTGCACCAGCAGTACGCACAATGGCTCGGTGGTGTGCTGCAGGGCGATTTCGGCCGCAGCGTCTGGACGGGCCGACCCGTCGCCGACGAGATCGTCGGTCGCCTGCCCGTCACGCTCCAACTCTCGTTCATGGCGCTCGCGTTCGCGATCGTGGTGTCGTTCCCGCTCGGCATGCTCGCAGCCGGCGCGCGCGGCGGCCGCGCCGACGCAGTCGTGCGACTCGCCAGCATCATCGGCCTCACCCTCCCTTCGTTCTGGGTGGGCGTGCTGCTGCTGTACGTCACCTCCATGTACCTCCCGGCCTGGCCGACGATCGGCTACGTCCCCTTCGTCGAGGACCCCGTCGGCAACCTCGCACGCATGGCGCTACCGACGTTCGCCGTCGCGCTGCCGATGATCGCCGCGCTCACGCGCATCTTGCGCTCGAGCCTGCTCGACGTGCTGTCGCTCGATTACATCCGCACGGGCAAGGCCAAGGGCCTGGCGACGCGAACCCTGTTCTACAAGCACGCGCTCCGCAACGCGATGATCCCGGTGATCACCGTGATCGGCGTGCAGGTCGGGTACCTGCTGTCCGGCGTCGTGGTGATCGAGCAGGTCTTCGCCATACCGGGCCTCGGACGCCTCGTCATCGGCGCCATCAACGAGCGCAACTACCCGCTGGCACAGGGCGTGATCCTGGTCGCGACGGTGGTGTTCGTGTTCGTCAACCTGGTCGTCGATCTCGCCTACGCCTGGATCGATCCCCGGGTCGAGTACACCTGATGGCCAGCATGGCGCGGCGTCTCTTCCGCAACCGTATCGGCTTCGCCGGCTTCGTCCTGTGCGTGGTCGTGCTGGTCGCGGCGCTGTTCGCCCCGCTCCTGGCGACGCATGGACCGCGCGAGCAGTCGATCCGCGACCGCTTCCAGGGGCCTAGCGCCCAGCACGTGCTGGGCACCGACAATTTCGGTCGCGACGTCTACTCGCGCATCCTCTACGGCTTCAGGACCAGCATCGCGGTCGCCTTCGGCGCCGTTGGCATCGCCGCCTTGCTCGGCTCAGCCGCGGGCCTCGCGGCGGCCTACTTCGGCGGCTGGACCGACCGCTTGTTGATGCGCAGCATGGACGTCCTGTTGGCCTTCCCCATCATCCT
>PWQI01000391.1 GCA_003556805.1 Trueperaceae bacterium
CGTTCTCCCGATGGGAGTGCGTTGTTGCGCGACGAGGCCGTCAAGTTGATGGACTTCGGCATCGCCGGCGGCAAGGTCCTCTCGCGCCTGACCATGACGGGTGCGCGCGTCGGCACGCCGGTGTACATGTCGCCCGAGCAGGCCCGCGGCCTACGGATCGACCATCGCTCCGACATCTACTCGCTGGGCCTCGTCTTCTACGAGATGCTCACGGGCCAGACGGCCTTCAAGGGTGGCTACGAGGCGATCGTGCACCAGCAGATCTTCCAGACCCCCGCGCCACCACGTCAGCTCAACCTGCGCGTGCCGAAGGTCCTGGACCAGCTGGTGATGCGCATGGTGTCGAAGGACCCGGACGAGCGACCGTCGCTGAGCGAGGTGGTCGATCTGCTCTCCGGCATCGACCTCAGCGAAGGGAGCGCGGACGAACTCGGCGATCGGCTGGTGCTGACCGTCAACGCCCGCCAGGGCGTGGTGCGAGTCCTCGACCTCGAGGGCAACTTGCACGTCTCGCTCGGCGACCTCGGGGTGGGCGAACCGGCCTTCTCGACCGCACCCGTGTCGGTCGCGGCAAGCCCCGATGGACGGCACCTGTACATGGCGAGCTTCGAGTATCGCGTCGGCCAGGAACGCCATCACATGATCGCGAAGCGCTCCTTCGACGGCGAGCTGATGGCCACGTTCGGGGCGTACGGCATGCACGCCGGCGAGCTGCTGTACCCAGCCTCCGTCGCGGTCGCACGCGACGGTACGATCTTCGTCCTCGACAGCGAGTCGCATATGGTCACGCACTACGACGTCGAGGGCGGCTTGCTGCAGCGCTTCGGCGGTCGCGGTCACGGGCAGGGGACGTTCAACGACCCGCGCCAGCTGACGCTGGGTCCTGACGGCAGCGTGTTCGTCCTCGATTACGGCAACCGGCAGGTGCAGCGCCTCGGTCCCGACGGCACGTACGAGACGCGCTGGGCGTTCAAGCTCGGCGGCGGCCAGGTCGGCATGCGGCTCCTCGACGGCCTCGCCGTGGACGCGCACGGCGCGCTCTACATCAGCGACGGCACCAGCGCGAAGATCCGCAGCGTCACGCCGGAGGGCAAGCTCGGCACCACGTACGTGCTCGAGAAGCTCCAGGGCGAGGCGAGCGATCAGCTGTTGGATCTCGGTGTCGACAGCGAGGGCATCCTGTACGCGTCGCGCCGGGGCGGTCACTTGATCCGCAAGTTCGCCCCAGACGGGTCGCTCGTCGACACGGTGGAGACCTACGCGCCGGTGGTGCACATGCTGGTCGACGCCCGACAGGGCTGAGCAGCGGTAGCGCAGGCTCTCACGCCTGGCGAGCCTGCCTGCCAGAACGCTGCAGCGCGATCGCTACGGATGTGAGGGACGCTGGGGTGCTGGGGTCAGGCGCCGAAGAGCCCGAACAGGCCGGACAGTCCGCCGATGATGAGCGTGCGGAAGAACCCCATGATCGCGCCGGTCACGCCGGTGAACGACAGCACCATGAAGAAGACGATGAACCCGAGCACGCCGAACTGGGCGATCTGCTGGACGAACTGCCGGACGCTGCGATTGCCCCACGCGAGCGCGGCTCGCGCACCGTCGAGCGGGAAGACGGGGAACAGGTTGATCACCGCGTGCAGGATCGCGACGTCGCCCGTGACGGCGAACGCGGACGCGAGCACGCCCGACCCCAGGCGCAAGAACGTGAACGCGACCACGTAGGCGAGCGTCGCTACCAGCAGGTAGGCGAGCGGGCCCGTGTACCACACGAGCGCCTCGTTGCGCCCCTTGCCGCTGTAGTTGCGGCTGTTCACCGGGACCTGGCGCGTCCAGCCGAAGCCGAGGATGAACAAGAAGAGGACACCCATCGGCTCGAGGTGCGTCTTCGGATCGAACGCCAGGAAGCCTTGGTACCGCGGCGTGGCGTCGCCGAACCGCGACGCCATCCAGGCCTGGGCGATGTTGTGGAAGATGAGCGCCATCACCATCACGATCGAGGCGATCACCAGGACGGTCGGGTTGTCGAAGAACCGGAGGATCATGTTGGTGTCTCGTCACCGGCCGGCGACGTCTCACGACGACGCTGTCGATCGACCAGCGTACGCGCGAGCGCGAGCTCGGCCTCGTAGGAATCGACTTCGCCGGACGCGCGTGCGGCCTCGAGGGCATCGAGGACCGCGCCGACGGACGGCCCGGCGGCCAACCCCAAGCGTACCACGTCCCTGCCGCGCACCCTCGGTCGCCCAGGGGCGTGCTCGAAGGCGGCGACCTTGTGGGCCAGGTCCGGTGCCAGCGCCGCCAGCGCCGGTCGGGCGCCGACGTCGAGCGCCTCGAGACGTTCATCGGTCGGTGCCACGTCGCTCGCTACCAGCGCCCGCACGCGCTCGCGCTGCGTCCACAGCCGCTTGGGCCAGTGGAAGCGCTCGAAGGCGCGGGCGGCCGCCTCGTCCGGCGTGGCGCACAGCAGCACCATGAGCGCCGCGGCGGCGCCGGGCGCGGCATCGGGCTCGCCTCGACGCGGCGCCTCGCGGGCCGCGTCGTCGAGGCGCTCGAGTGCGTGCAGGTCGGCCTCGAGCCCGTACAGCGGAGACATCGCACCGATCACGACGAGCTGGCGCAGCGCGGGCGCCACGCGCGGCTCGGCCAAGGTGAGTTCCAGTTCGCCGCGCAGTCGCTGTCCGGACACGTTCGTCAACACCTCGGGCCGCAACGCCGCTCGCGCCTTCGCCAACGCGTCGTCGTCGAAGCGCAGCCCGAGCCGACCGGCCAGGCGCGCGCCGCGCACCAGACGCGTCGGGTCCTCCACGAACGAGAGCGGGTGCAGCACGCGCAGGCGCCGTGCCTCGAGGTCTGCGAGGCCCGAGAAGGGGTCGATCAGGTCGGCCGGGCCGGGGTGCACGCGGACCGCGAGCGCGTTGACGGTGAAGTCGCGCCGTGCCAGGTCGTCGACGAGGCTGCTCGCCCTGACCTCCGGCAACGCCCCGGGCGTCGGGTAGGCCTCAGCGCGGGCGGACGCGATGTCGATCACGAGCTCGTCGTCGAGCCGGAGCCGGGCGGTGCCGAAGTCGCCGTGGACCGCGAGGCTGCCGCCGAGCGCGCGCTGCAGCGCGCGGCCGAGCGCCGAGGCGCCGGGGGCGGCGGCCCGGTCGCCTCCCCGAGCCCCCTCCAGCGACGACCAGGGAACGCGCTCCACCACCAGGTCGAGGTCGACGTAGCCGACGCCGAGGAGGCCGTCGCGGACCGTGCCACCGACCAGGTACAGGCGGTCGTCGCCGGCGAGCGACGCGGCCAGGTCGAGCACCCGCCTGGCGCCCTGTGGCAGCGACGCGAGGACGCGTTCGGCGGGCGCGCGTAGGTCGGCGCCGGGGTGGCGCGCGCGGATCAGGTCGCTGCGCGTGACGATGCCCACCAACGCCCCCTCGGCGGTGATCGGGATGCGACCCACGTCGTGGCGCAACACCAGGCGCTCGAGCTCGCGCAGCGTGGTGTCGGGCGTCGCCGTGATCGCCGGCCGCGTCATGAAGCCCTCCACCTCCGCGTCGGTGATGCCGTGGCGCAGCGCATGGTCGAGATCGCGACGCGAGATCACACCGACCAGGTCGCCGAGCTCGCCCACCACCGGCATGCCGTTGTGGGCGTGGCGCGCGAGCGCTTGGCGCGCCTCGGCCAGCGTCGCGGTGGACGCGACCGTGGTGACGGGCGCGCTCATCACGTCGCGGGCGCGCAGGGGAGCGTCGATGAAGCGCGGGAGTGCCTCGAGCACCAGCGCGAGCGCCCCTTCGGGTTCGCAGTCGCAGCGAGCGAAGGCCGCGCGGCGATGACCACCCCCGCCGACCGCGCTCTGCAGGGCACCTGCGACGTCCACGCGCGAGCCGGAGCGCGCGAACACCAGCGTGCGGTCGTCCATGCGCGCCGCGATCACCACCGCGTCCGCGCGCGTCTCGTCGAGCAGTGCGTTGGCCAGCCCGCTCGCGGACGGCACGTAGTCGTGGCTGCGGAAGTGGGCGGTGACCACGCTCCGGCCGGCCACCTCGTGCGTCACGGCCTCGGCCAACAGCCGATCGCGCAAGCCGCCGAGCTCGGGCGGCAGCGCAGCGCTGCGGAAACGTCGCAGCACTTCGAGGTTCGCGCCCTGGTGCAGCAGCCAGGCGGCGGCTCGATGGTCGTCGGGCGTGGTGTGGTCGAAGGTGAGATCGCCGGTGTCCTCGTGCAGCCCCAGCAGCGCCAGGCTGGCGAGGGCGGGTGGCAGCGGCACGCCGGCTGCCTCCAGCTGACGCACCAGCAGCGTCACGGTGGCGCCGACGGTGTCGCGCAGGCCACGGCTGCCCGGGACGGGATCGCTCGGTTCGGGGTGGTGGTCGAACACGGTGATCGGCACGCGCGTCAGGAGCGACTGGAAGCGCCCCAGGCGCGAGCGCTCCGCGGTGTCGACCACGATCACCTCGCTCACCTCGGCGAGGTCGACGTCCTCGCTCGCCACCAGCGGCACCTGGTCGCGGTAGAGCTTCAGCAGCTCCCCGACGCTGCCGCGCAGCGTGCCGGGCAGCGCCACCACGCTGCCGGGGAACAAGACGGTGACGAGGGCGGCCGAGGCGACGGCGTCGAAATCGGGCTGCTCGTGGGTGATGACCAGGCGCACGAGGCTCCCTAGCGGTACGTGACCGCGAGTGGTGCGCCGATGTGGTGACGAACGCTCAGGGTGACATCGGCGTCGTCGGGCAGCGCGGGGAGGGGCGAACGGACCCAGATGACGCCGTTAGGGACGCGGTGGCGCCACCAGGTCCCTTCGAGCGCCAGCGGCGGCGCGTTGATCGGAAGATGGAGGGCCACGATCGAGGCCGCGTCGACGATGACGGTGGCGGGCCCGCTGCCGGCCCGCAGCACCACGCGGCCGCGGACGCCCGGGTCGATCTGGAGGAGCAGGGCGCCGGTGCCGAGCGTGAGGTCGGCGTCCAGGCGGCTGCCGCTGCCGACGTGCAGGCTGGCGCGGGCGCTGCCGAGCGCGACGTCCAGGTGACCGCTGCGCGGCAGCGTCCCCTCGACGGTGCCCAGCGGCGCGCCGAGCCTGAGGGCATCGACCGCGAACTGACCGAGGGAGAGCCGCACGGACTCGGCGCCCGGATCGACGTCGATGATCCAGGCTGCGGACCGAGACAGTGCGACCGTCAGCGGCCCGGCGGGACCGTCGGGGCGGATGCGGTACGCGTCACCATCGGGCTGACCGGCGTCGAGGAGGGCGGGACCGTCGATGCTGAGGAGCGCCGCGTCGGCGTCCGCCGCCGCCAGCGTCACGCCGCCGGCGGACGGCGGGGTGACGTACAACCGCGCCAGGGGCAGGCGGTCCTCGCGCTCGGTCGATGCCCCGGAACGCGCGGCGTCGGCGTCCACGCTCGCCGCCCCAGGGATCGGCGCGGCGGCGCGCTCGTCGCGCAGCGTCCACCACATGCTGAGCACCGCCGCCGCGGCGAGCACCACGAAGGTGCTCAACCAGCGCACGGTGCCGGTGCGAGGCGCAGACATGTCGTCAGTGTCGCACCTCGTGGCCCAGCGGACGGTCGGCTCAGGTGCCGGCGCTGCGCTGGCGGTAGAGCAAGTAGGCGCCAACGCCGATCAGCGCGAGGGGGAAGAGCCACTGGCCCACCCACGAGCCGAGCAGGTCGCCGAAGATGATGAACTGGAAGAACACGCCGAAGGCGGCGAACAGCGCCAGGCCGATGGTGGCGGTGCGGATGCCTTCGCGTTGCCGTTCGGCATGATCGCTGAGCGTTCCGTAGAGCCACGTGCCGACGCCCACCGACGCGAGGACGAGCGCCCAGGCGTACGACCACGTCTCGAACGTGTTGGTGAGGTTCTGGATGAACAGGATCAGGCCCACGGTGGTGACGATGCTGCCGGGCACGGCCAGGGCGGGCGCTTCGCGACCGCCGACGAACGCCCAGGCCAGCAGAACGAGGCCGGGGGCGAGCACGAACAGCGGCCAGGCGAAGCTGGCGCCGTCGATCACGCGGCCGAGCAGGAACAGCACGCCGAGGGCGATCAGGATCACACCGGTCATGGTCTCGCGTCGCATCGACACCCCTCCCACGGCGCGACCGTGCCGGGCTCCGTTCAGCGGCGGCCGATCGAGCCGACGTCGGCGCAGATGCGCCGGCCCCACCATCATGCGACACGCAGCTCGTCAGCGACTCGTGTCGTTCGTCACGCGGGCGCAGGCGTCCGGAGCGCCGCGCGCTGCGCCCGGCGGATGGTCGCCAGGTGTGCCACCGCCTTCTCGGCGTGCACGAGGCCGTTCTCGATGAACACGTCGCTGGTGCGCGTGCCGAAGCCGGCGCTGCCGATGCAGTAGAGCCCCGGCACGGTGGTCTCGAAGGTGTCCGGGTCGAGCTCCGGCGCCAGGGTGACGGGATCGGTGCGCACGCCCGCGCCGTGGAGGAGCGTCGGGTCGGCGTAGTACCCCGTCAGGAGGAACACGCGATCGGCGGCGATCGCCAGCCGCTCCGGTTCGGCTCCCGGGAGCAGGCGCTCGATGGCCACGTGGTCGGGCGTGATCTCCCGCACGGTGGCGTTGAAGTGCGCCACGATGCTCCCCTCCTTCACGCGGTTCTGGAGGTTCGGCCGGATCCAGTACTTGAGGCTGTGGCGGAAGTCGGCGCCGCGGTGCACCATCGTGACGCGCGCCCCTGCGCGGTGCAACTCCAACGCGGCGTCGGCCGCGCTCGAGCCGGCGCCGACGATCACGACGTCGCGCCCGAAGTGGCGGTGTGGTTCGTCGAAGTAGTGGCTCACGTGCGGGAGGTCGTCACCCGGCACACCGAGAGCCTTCGGGTGCTCGAAGTAGCCGGTCGCCAGCATCACGGCCGCGGCAGCGACGCTGGCGCGTTTGCCGCGTTCACATTCGGTCGCGACCGTGAAGCCGCCGCCTTCGCGGCGCGCGACGCTGCGCACGGTCGTGAAGGTCCGCACCTCGAGCCCCTCGTTCTGCACCACCTTGCGGTAGTAGTCGAGCGCTTCTTTGCGGGTCGGCTTGTCGCTGGCCGTCACGAGCGGGTGCCCGCCGACCTCCAACCGTTCGCTGGTGGTGAAGAACGTCATGTAGGTCGGGTAGCGCACGATCGCGTTGACGACGGGGCCCTTGTCGACCATCACGGCGCTCAGACCGGCGCGCTTGGCCCGGATCGCAGCCTCGATGCCGATCGGACCTGCACCGACGATCGCGACGTCGAGTGGGTGGGCGTCGTCGTTCGGCATGAAGCGCAGGGTACCAACGGCGGATCGCGCGACGAGCCTGCCCCGCGACCCGCCGCGACCCGCCGCGAGCCGCCGCTCCGGATCGTGCGGCGCCCGGGCGTGCCGCTCGACCGCGCGGGGTCGCGAGCCTCAGGGACGCTGCGCCGCGGCCGCGAACACGCCCTCCGGGTCGTAGCTGGCGAGCACGTCGGCCAATCGCGCCGCGCTGTCGCGGAAGAGGTGCTCGCGCGCGGCGCCGACGTCGTCGTCGAGTCCGGCGAAGTTGACGTACACGCCACCGTTCGAGTAAGGCCGCAGCTCGTCCCACATGCCACGCGCCCAGCCGATCGCGGAGGCGTCCTGGCCGGGGTCGCTCCAGCCTGCATCGATGCTCAGGTTGAAGCGGTCCCCCCGATGCGGGAACGCGCTCTGGGTGGGTCCGACCCGCGCGACCGCGCCGCCGAGCGTGCGCAGCGCGATGAGCGACTCGGGTGTCGGGCGCAGCGCGTCCCACGCCAGCAGGGTGTCGATCGCAGCGTCGTCGAGGCCGTCGAAGCCGAGCGCCTTCATGAAGTAGCGGTTCCCGTCCGGGAACAGATCGTCCACGGACGACTGCTGGTCGACGTACGAGACCATGCCCGTCATGTCGTGCAGCGGCGTGACGAGCCTGCGCAGCGGTGCGAGCGCGGCATCTGCCTCGTCGGCGGGCCCGGCGTAGACGCCGGTCACGATCACGCACTTCTCGCCGTGCAGGGCCTCGGGGATCGCCGGGTCGGGCGGCACGCTCCACAGGATCAACTGCGGCGTGACGGTCTCGGGCATCGACGGCGCCAGGTCGCGCCAAACGCGCAGGATGCGTCCGGCCTCGCCGTACGGGTAGAACACCGTCGCTGCCGCGACCTCGGGACCGAGCGTGTTCAGATCGAACGCGAACGACGTCACCACTCCGATGCCTCGGCCCGCGCCACGGGCAGCCCAGAAGAGGTCGGCGTGCTGGTCGCGGTCCGCGTGGCGCACCTCGCCGTCGGCGGTCACGACCTCCACGGAGCGCAGGTTGTCGCAGGCCAGGCCGAACTTGCGACTGGTGAGGGCCATGCCCCCACCGAGCGTGAAGCCCGCCACGCCCGTGGTCGACACCTCACCACCGGGGACCGCGAGGCCCACGCCCTGGGTGGCCGTGTCGACGTCGCCCCACGTCGCCCCGCCCTGCACGATCGCGACGCGGCGATCGGCGTCGACCTCGACGCCGCGCATGGCCGAGAGGTCGATGACCAGGCCGTCGTCGCAGACGGCACTGCCCGCGACCTGATGGCCGCCGCCACGGATGCTCACCGGCGGCCGGAAGGTGCGGGCGAG
>PWQI01000109.1 GCA_003556805.1 Trueperaceae bacterium
CCTGCGCGACCGCCGACTGGCGCCCGCTGATCCCCGAGTGGGGTGCCATCAACGCCCCCATCCTCGGCGACGAGATCTCCGCCGCCCTCACCGGCCAGAAGTCGATCGAGGACGCGCTCGAGAGCGCCGCCCGCCGCATCTACGAACTGCTCGACCGCTCCGGCTACTACAGCTGGTGAGCCTCGGGTAGTCCGGCCCGACGGGGCTAGGCCGAACGCACGACCGCAACCAGGTGGGGGCGCACCGCACCACGCGCCCCCACCCACCCCCGACGCCCATCCTGGCGCGCCCTCACGGGCGGGCGATACGAGAGAACCTATCGATGCGCACCAACAAGTTCGTCCCATATCTGTTCCTGCTCCCGGCGCTGGCGATCCTCGAGTTGGGACTCATGGTGCCGCTCTACAACGCCGTCTTGCTCAGCTTCTACGACTGGAACTTCGGGCAGCCCTGGAGTGCGGCGCGGCCCCTCGGCTTCGCCAACTTCGAGCGCCTGTGGAACGACCCGGTCGTCTGGCGCTCGGTTCGCACCACCTTCGTGTTCGGCTTCTGGGTGGTCACGCTCGAGATGCTCATCGGCGTGAGTATGGCGCTCCTGCTCGAGAAGGCCGTCCGGGGCGCCACCTTCTTCCGCACCATCTTCGTCATGCCGCTCATGATCGCTCCGGTCGTGGTCGGGCTCATATGGCGCTACCTGCTCGACGCCCGCAACGGCATCGTCAACTTCTACCTGCTGCAGATCGGCGAGGCCGTCCCGGCGCTGCAGAACTTCGGCTTCAAGGCGCACACCTGGTTGGGCGACCCCACCCTGGCGATGGTGTCGATCATCGTCAGCGACGTGTGGCAGTGGACGCCCTTCGTGTTCATGATCGTGCTGGCAGGGCTCCAGGGCCTGCCCGGCGACGTGATGGAGGCGGCGTATATCGACGGCGCCAGCTGGTGGCGCATGACCTGGCACATCAAGCTGCCCATGCTGCGCAACATCCTGCTCATCGCCCTGCTGATGCGCGTGATCGACGTCTTCCGGGCGCTCGAGGTCATCTTCGTGATGACGGGAGGCGGCCCCGGAAGCTCGACGCGCGTGCTCTCGCTGACGCTCTTCCAGACCGCCTTCACCTCGCGTGATCTCGGCTACGCCTCGACCATCGCGCTGCTCCTGAGCGTGATCCTGATCGTGTTCAGCCTCGTCCTCCTCCTCTTCAGCAACCCCCTCAAAGACAAGGCGGACTTCTGATGGCCGGCACCCTCGATCGCGCCGTCGACAATCGCCCGCGGCGTCGCATCCCGTGGGGCGACATCTCCCGCTACGCGGCCCTGGTCGTGTTCACCTTGATCACGCTGGCACCGGTGTACGTCATGTTCGCCACCTCGTTCAAAGAGCTCGTCGACATCCAGTCGCGCGTGCCGCGTTGGATCTTCATGCCCACGCTGACGAACTACGAGACGATCATCACGCAGTACCGCTTCCTGCCGTATCTGATCAGCTCCGCCGTGATCGGTCTCGGCTCTACCGCGATCACGCTGCTGACCGCCGGGATGGCCGCCTTCGCCCTGGCCCGCATGCGCTTCCCGGGCCGCGGCCTGATCGCGCAGACGACCCTGGTCATCCGGATGATCCCGCCCGCCGTGTTGGCCGTCACGGTCATCGGCTTCTGGATCGCGTGGGGGATCGGCGACCTCGTGCCAGGCATCCGCTTCACCCTGCCCCAAGGCCTCGGTCGCGGGAACTTCCTCGACGGCAGCCAACTCGGGTTGATGCTCTTCTACACGGCCCTCAACCTGCCGTTCTCCATCTGGCTGCTGTTCGGCTTCATCAAGCAGATCCCGGTGGAGCTCGAGGAGGCGGCCATCGTCGACGGCGCCAACTTGCTGCAGGTGCTGTTCCGGGTGATCTTCCCGCTGATGGGCGCAGGCTTCGCGGTGTCGGCGATCTTCACCTTCCGCATCGCCTGGAACGAGTTCATCCTCGCGCTCATGCTCACCAACCGCTTCACCAAGACGCTACCGGTCTTCGCCGCCGAGTTCATCCGCGACGACGGCGTGCAGTGGGGCCAGATGATGGCCGTCGGCACGCTCATCGTCATCCCGCCGATGCTGATCACCTTCTTCGCCGCCAGGCAGATCATCCAAGGGGTCGCGGCCGGCGCCGTCAAGGGCTAGGCCGACCCCGAAGGGACACCATGCACCGTCCGATGCTGCAACTCGCGCTCGACACCTTCGACCTCCCGTCGGCCCTCGCCCCGATGCAGATCGCGCGCGACCACATCGACGTGGTCGAGGCCGGCACGATCCTCTGCTACGCCGAGGGCATGCACGCCGTGCGCGCTCTGCGCGCGCTCTACCCCGACAAGGTCCTGCTGGCCGACGTGCGCATCGCCGAGGCCGGCAGCATCATCGCCAAGCTCGCCTTCGACGCCGGCGCCGACTGGGTCACGGTCGTCAGCGGCGCCACCCCAGCCACGATGGAGGTGGTGCTGACCGAGGCGCGCAAGCGCGGCGGCGACGTCCAGCTCGAGCTGATCGACGGCTGGACGTGGGAGCAGGCTGCGGCCTGGCGCGCGCTCGGCATCGAGCAGGTGATCGCCCACCGCAGCCGCGACGGCGAGGCCCTCGGCGACTTGAGCTGGAAGCCGGGCGACTTCGACGAGATGCGCCGTCTCGCCGACCTCGGCTTCAAGGTGACGGTGGCCGGTGGCGTCGAAGTCGGCGACCTGCCGCTCTTCGCGGACGTGCCGATCCACGTCTTCACCGTGGGCCGCGCCATCCGCTCCGCGGACGACCCGGCAGCCGCAGCGGCGGCGTTCCAGGAGGCCATCACGCGCACCTACGGCGCGGTGGCGGCGGACTAGGTGGTCAGCGTGCGCCTGGGCGTGTACGAGAAGGCCCTGCCCACGACGCTCGAGTGGCCCCAGCGGCTCGCGCTCGCGCAGCGCCTCGGCTTCGACTACCTCGAGCTGTCGATCGACGAGAGCGACGCCCGCCTGGCGCGGCTCGACGCCGCGTCGCCCGAGCGCGCAGCGATTCGCGCCGCCGTGCAGGGTAGCGGTGTCCCGGTGTTCAGCATCTGCCTCAGCGCCCACCGCCGCTATGCCCTCGGCAGCGCCGACGCGGCCACCCGCCAGCGGGCACACGAACTCCTCGTCTCCGCGATCGACCTCGCAGTCGAACTCGGCGCGCGGGTGGTCCAGATCGCCGGGTACTACGTCTTCTACGAGGACGAGACGCCCGAGAGCGTCGAGCGCTACGTTGAGGGCCTCGCCCGCGGCGCGGCCCACGCCGCCCGCGCCGGCGTGATGCTCGGCATCGAGAACATGGACACCGTCGGCATCGCGTCGCTCGAAGGCGGGCTCGCCGTCGTCGAGCGCGTCGGTTCGCCCTGGCTGCAGCTCTACCCCGACGTCGGCAACCTGATCGAACGCGGCCGCGACCCACTGAGCGAACTCGACCTGGCACGCGGCCGGATGGTCGCGCTGCACGTCAAGGACACCCGGCCCGGTGAGCCGCGCCGCGTCCCCTTCGGCGAGGGCGACGTGCCCTACGCCGACGCCTTCGCCCGACTCGCCGCCGGCGGCTACGCCGGACCCGTGCTGGTCGAGATGTGGAACGACGACGCGCCCGACTCCGTGCAGCAGCTCGCAGCGGCGCGGGCGTGGGTGGTCGAGCGCATGCTCGAGGGCGGACTCGCCACGGCAGGGGTGGCCGCATGAGGCTCATCGCACTGCGCGAAGAGGTGTGCCGCGCGAACCGCGCCCTGCTCGACGAAGGGTTGGTCACCTGGACCAGTGGCAACGTCAGCGGCCGCGATCCCGAGACCGGCCTGATCGTCATCAAGCCCAGCGGGCTCACGTTCCCCGACCTGACGCCCGCCAACATGGTCATCGTCGACGCCGAGTGCACGCTGGTCGAAGGCGACCTGGGACCGTCGTCAGACACCGCCTCGCACGCCTACGTCTACCGCCACCGCCCCGACGTCATGGGCGTGGTGCACACGCACTCCAACTACGCAACCGCCTTCGCGGCGGTGGGCCGCAGCATCCCCGCGTGCCTCACCGCCATCGCCGACGAGTTCGGCTGCGACATCCCTTGCGCCCCTTACGCCCGCATCGGCGGCCAGGAGATCGGCCGGACGATCGTCGAGCACATCGGCCCATCGCTCGCGGTGCTGATGCGCCAACACGGGGTGTTCACCATCGGCGCCAGCGTCCAGAAGGCGCTCAAGGCCGCGGTGATGGTGGAAGACATCGCCAAGACCGTCTGGCTGGCGCTCCAGATCGGCGACATCGAACGCCTGCCGGACGTCGAGATCGCCGCCAACTACGAGCGCTACAACACGCGCTATGGGACGATGGACGCCAGCCGGAACGAATGAGGCTATCGCGTCTTCGACGCGATAGCTTGCAGGACCTTCGGTCCTGCGGCCGGCTGCGCCCGTCGCTCACGTGACGAGGAGGACCCCGAACCGATGCCCCGCTTCGACCTGACCACCCTCGGTGAGGGCCAACTCCGCCTCTGTGTGCCGGCCGGCACGCGCCTCGAGCGCGCGGATCGCTTCGACGCGTACGTCTCGGGCACGGAGGGCAACGTGGCCTCCACCCTCGCGCGCCTGGGCCGAGCGACCGGCTGGGTGAGCGCCCTGCCCGACTCGCCCCTCGGGCGTCGTGTCACGAACGAGTACCGCTTGGCCGGCGTCGACCTCGATGCGGTCCGTGTGGCCGCGGGGCGGCTCGCCACCTACTACGTCGAGTACGCCGTCCCGCCCCGCTCCATCCAGGTGTGGTTCGACCGGCGCGACTCGTGCTTCACGCACCTCACCAGCGAGCAGGTCGACTGGGACTACCTGCTCGACACGCGCATGCTCCACCTGACCGGCATCACGCTGGCGCTGCCGGGCCCGCAGGCTCTGGCGCTCGAGGCGGCCGAGCGGGCCCGCACGGCGGGTGTGCCGATCAGCTTCGACATGAACTACCGGGCGCGCCTGTGGTCGCCTCCCGAAGCGCGTCGCGTCACGCTGCCGCTCGTGGAGGGCGTCGACGTGCTGTGCTGCAGCCGCGGCGACGCCGTCACCGTGCTCGGCGTCGAGCCCGGCGAACCCGAGGCGGTGCTACGGGGGATCGGGGCGGTGACAGAGGCCCGCCACGTGGTCATGTCGATGGGCGCCGACGGCCTGATGGGCTGGGACCGCGACCTGGACACCGTCACGCACGTGAGCGCCCGCGAGGTCGTCATCCTCGACCGGATCGGTGCCGGCGACGCGATGGTGGCCGGCGTGCTGCACGGCGTGCTCGCGGGCGACTTCACGCGCGGCCTGCGCTACGGAGCGGTGTGCGCAGCGCTGTCGCTCGGCACCTACGGCGACCAGCTGATCGTCGACGCGGCCGAGCTCGAGCGGCTGGTCGACGCATCGGGGCCGATGATCGAGCGTTGAGCAGCGGCTTCGACCGTGAAGCCCTTGCCGACCAGCTCGTCGAACAGCTCGATCGCCGTCACGCCCGGCTTCGAGAAGCTGTGCGCATAGCTCATGCTGACGGAGACGACGGTGGTGGTCAGCGCCGATCATCCTACGAGGCGGCGCGGCTCAACTGGGCGAAGGCGGCTCGATCGCGATGCCCGACATCGTCGCCCGCACGGGGCGGTCGGACTTCGCGTCTTTCCGGCGGTACATGCGCGCGTCGGCGGCCCGGACGAGCGCATCGACCGTCGCACCGTCGCCGGGTGCTGAGGCGATCCCGAAACTCGAGTCGACCGTGGCCGGGCCGGCCACGGTGTCGATGGGTCGGGCCACGACCATCGTGGCGCGCTCCGCGACGGCTGCGAGGCCGGCCGGCGTGGTGTCGACCAGGACCATCGCGAACTCGTCACCGCCCAGGCGCGCCACCGAGTCGCCTGCACGCACCACCGACTGCAGCCTGCCAGCGACCTCGACCAGCACGGCGTCACCGGCGGCGTGGCCGAGCGTGTCGTTGATGGCCTTGAAGCCGTCCAGGTCGATGTAGATGAGTCCGACCGCGCTGCCCCCGCGCCGTTCCAGCGCTTGCCCGAGCGCGTCCTCGAAGCCGCGCCGGTTGAGCGCGTCGGTGAGCGGGTCGCGGTTCGAGCGCTCCACCAGGTGCGCTTCGCGCGCGCGCTCGCGGCGCCGATCGTGGAGCACGAGCACCGATGCCGGGCCGACGCCGACGCTCATCCGAGCGCCGGTGATGCTGACCTCGAAGCCCGTCATGTCGCCCTGGAGCGGGTGCCCGACCGTGGAGCCTCCGGCTGCGCGGCGCGCCTTCTCGAGTTGCGGCGCGAGAGCGGTCAGGTTGCTGCCGCTGAGCGCCTCGCCCTCGCCGAGGAGATCGCTCGCGGACGGGTTTGCCTCGAGGATGGTCCCGTCCGCCGCCACGACGAGCGCAGGCTCGTGCATCGCCTCGAACGCCGCGCGGAACGCCCGTTCGCGGCGTGCGAACGCAGGCGTCGTCGCCAGGGTCACGTGCAGCACGATGACCATGACCCCGATCACGACACCAGTGGCGCTGTAGCTTGGGAGCGGACTCCACCCCACCACTTGCACCACCGAGGTCACGAGGACGAGCGCGGTCGCGCTGAACCAGCCGACCATCGCGCCGCGGCCGATGCCCAGCCCCTGCAGAGGCGTCAACGCGATGACGGTGAGCGCAGCAGCGAGCATCAGGAGACCGACCGGCAAGCTCACATAGTGCACCCACGGTCCCAGCGTGATGTCGAGCGCCCACGTCGAGTCCGGGGAGCGAGTGACCGCCTCCAGCATGGGCCCGCCTACGGGCGTGACCAACGCCGCCGTCGCGAACGCCACGGCAGGGATGGCGATGATCACCATGTGCGCGCGATGGATGAACGGCGGTGCCGCCCAACGGATCAGTGCGATCAACCAGAGCGCCGGCATCACGGTGCGCAACGCGAGTTGGACGCGCACCAACGTGACCACGGCGTCGTGGTTGGTCACCTGCGCCTGTACGAGCATGACCGTCGTGAGCAGCGCGAGCGTGGCACCCATCGCGACGAACACACCTGCGCCATGGCGAGACCCGAGGCGCAGCGCCTGCACCACGAGTGCCCAACCGAGGAGCGCGTTCGCCGTGAAGAGCATGACTGCGACGCTTTGGCCCATCTCCGGTCATCATCCCGCGGCGATCGCTCCGCTCGGCGACGAAAGCCTCACTTCAAGGCACGCATACCGGCGACCGAGGGGTCGCTACCGCCTCAATGTCACGTTCGAGCACTCACCACCCTCGAGCAAGACGCACACGCAATGCCTCGTCGAAGAACTCGATCGCCCGCAGCGTGTACGCGGCCGGGTCGTGATCGAACGCACCGGCGTGCCCCACGCCCTCGAGCAGCCACACGCCCGCCCACGGCGCGGCGCTGGCGAGCACCTGGGCCTGGCCGACGGGGACCAAACGGTCGCTGCGACCATGCACGATCATCAGCGGCAGCCCGTCGAGCATCGCCACTTGGTCGACGGGCCGCACGCCCTGCAGGTCGAAGCCGTGCAGCAGCCGGTGCGTCCAGCGCACCAGCGGCAACACGAACATCGGCAGTCCGCTGGCGTCGGGCCACTCCTGCTCGATGATCGGCCAGACGTCGGCGTAGGCCGCGTCGGACCACACGGCGCCCACACGCGGATCGAGCGCCGCGGCGTAGATCGCGCTCGCGCCCCCCATCGACACACCGAAGAGCCCGACGCTGCCGGGGGCGACGCCCGCCTCCTCCACCAGGTGCTCCACGCCGGCGATCACGTCGAAGCGCTCCATGAAGCCGAACGCGTAGCGGCCGTCGCCCGAGGCGCCGTGGCCGCGCAGGTCGAGCATCAGCACCTGGTAGCCGGCCGCCTGCAGGTCGAGCGCGAGCCGCACGAACCCGTCGCCCCAGGTGCTGGACTTGCTGCCGTCCTTGCCGTGCACCAACACCACGCCCACGTCGGCGCCGGGCACGGGGAGCAGCCAGGCGTCGAGGTCGGCGCGGTCGTCAGCCGAGCGCAGCGTCAGGCGGTCGTAGCTGCCCCCGAGGGCAGCCGGTGTCACGTCCTCGTTGACGCTGCGCACCGGCCGCGTCAACTGGTCCGTGATGAACGCGCCGAGCGCGAAGCTCGCTCCAACCAGGACCAGGACCGCCGCGAGCGCGAGCCAGAGCCGGGACGTCCGACGCCGCTGCGCGGCTGTAGATGCTGATCTGGCCATGCGGGAATGCTACCGGAGCCCACCAAGCCCTCTTGTATACTCCCGGGACGTCGAGGCGGTCCGCCCGCCTATCGCGAGGTGAGCACGTGTCCGATCGCAAACCGATTCAGTTGACCGCCAAGGGTCTCGAGAAGCTCACGGAGGAGCTGCGTTATCTCAAGGACGAGAAGCGTCAGGAACTCACCGAGTACATGGGCGCCGCCCTAGCGGACGGCGACCTACGTGAGAACGCTGCGTACGACGAGGCGCGCATGCTCCAGAGCGCCAACGAGGCGCGGATCGCCGACCTCGAGGAGGTCGTCAACCGGGCCGTGGTGGTCGAGACGTCCTCCGCCGCCGACGCCCCCGCCACACTGGGCGCCAGCCTGCACGTCGAGGACGACGA
>PWQI01000221.1 GCA_003556805.1 Trueperaceae bacterium
TCGAGCGCGTCCTCGATCGACTTCTGGCCGGTGAGGGCGGCGGAGATCTCGTCGCCGAGGATGGGGGCGTTGATGGCACCCCACTCGGGGATCAGCGGGCGCCAGTCGGCGGTCGCGCAGGGCAGCTGCTCGACGACCGTCTCGTACCAGGGGAACATCGCCTGGAGCTCGGGGTCGGCGTGGGTGGAGGTGCGGGTGGGGTTCGCGCCGGCCTTGGCCAGCTCGAGGTCGATGCGCTTGCTGGTGAACCACTGGACGAACAGCCACGCGGCGCCCTGGTTCTGCGAGTTGCGCGGGATGCCCATCGCGAAGCCGCCGGTCTCGGCGCCGCACTGCTCTTGCTCGGGGTGCAGGGCGTAGCCGACGTTGCCGACGACGCGCGAGCGCGACGGGTCGGCCGCCTGCGCGGCGAGGATACTGCGGTCGAGGTACATGGCGGAGTCGCCCTGGAGGAAGGCTGCGTCTTGCTCACCGGCACCCGCGGCGGCCATGCCCGGAGGCGAGTTCTCGAGGATCGACTGCAGCGCGTAGGTCGCCGCGATGGCCTGGGGCGATGTCACGGCAGGCGTGAAGTCGTCGTTCAGGACGGTCCCGCCGAAGGGCGAGAGGTGCAGCAGCCAGGCGTGCACCACCTGGTGGCCGGCCGAGCCGCGCGTAGTCATGCCGTAGACGTTCGGCACGTTCTCGGTGATGAACTCGGCGGTCTCGAGCATCTCGTCGTAGGTGGTGGGGACCTCGAGGCCGTACTCCTCGAAGATGTCGGTGCGGTACATCAGGATGCTGGTCTCGGGGCTGAAGGGGATGCCGAACAGCGAGGCTCCGGGGCCGTCGAGGTAGCCCTTGACGCCGCCGACCTTGCAGCAGGTGGTGAGGAAGGCCGGCACGATGTCGTCGATGTCGTAGTCCGGCGAGGTGACCCGAGGGTCGATGAGGAACGGTGCCAGCGGCATGAGCCAGTTGTTGGCGACGTACTCGCTCTTCCAGAAGACGACCCAGGTGACCACGTCCAGGTCGCCGCGCCCGGGCTTGCTGATCTCGACGATCTGCCGGTCGCGCATGTTGAGGTACTCGACGACGTCGAGCTCGACCTCGATGCCGGTCTCGGCGGTGAACTGATCGACGAACTGGGCGGCCACCTCGAAGTGGTACTGCGCGGGCCAGCTGACCACGATGGTCGTGCCGGCGAACTGCCGCCACGGGTCGGCCTGGCCGAAGGCGATGCCCGCCAGGAGCGCGAGCGTGAGCGAGAAGGCGGTGAGGCGTCTGAGCATGATGTGGTCCCTCCTAGGACTGGTGGTGTCGGCCCGCGAGCGGGTCCGTGGTCGGGGTGGTGAGGGCGTCGGCGCGGTGGATCGCCGGCGCGGTGGGGGTGAGGGCGACGTACGCGTCGCGTCGCGCTCGGGCCCTCACAGGAGCGCCTTGAACGGCAGGTCGGGCTCGCTGACGAAGGCGTCTTCGAAGCCGCGGCGGTGGGCGTAGACGAGGCGGTCGCGATCGTCGGGCCAGGTGAAGCGGCCGCCGACCTGCCAGATGAAGGGTGTGAAGTCGTAGCGCATGCGGTCCTTGCGCATCCGCCACAGCGCGACGACCTCGTTGGGGTCCGCCAGGAAGTTCGACCAGATGTCGTGGTGGAAGGGGATCACGACCTTGGTGCGCAGGCCCTCGGCCATGCGCAGGATGTCGCTGGTGGTCATCTTGTCGGTCATGCCCCGCGGGTTCTCGCCGTACGAGGCGAGGGCGACGTCGACGCGGTGCTCGTTGCCGTGTTGCGCGTACCAGTTGGAGTAGTGCGAGTCGCCCGAGTGGTACAGGTTGCCGCCCGGCGTCTCGAACAGGTAGTTGACGGCGGCGTCGTCCATCTCCTGTACGGGGCGGTCCTTCAGCGTGACGCCCTTCGGCGCGGTCACGAGCACGGTGCGGTCGAACGAGTCGAGCGCGACGATCTCGACGTCCTTGATGCGCACCCGATCGCCAGGCCTGACCACGTGGCAGCGCTCGGCGGGCACGCCCCAGCCGATCCAGATGTCGACGCAGGCCTGCGGTCCGATGAAGGGGACCGACGGGTCGCAGTGCTGGAGGACGGCGGCGGCGACGTTGGCGTCGATATGGTCGCTGTGGTGATGGGTGGCGAGGACGGCGTCGAGGTCGCGGATCGCGAACGGGTCGATGGGGCAGACCGAGTTGCGCAGGTTCGGCTGCAACGCCACCGCGCCGATGGCGCGGCGGTGCTGGTGGTGGGGCGCCATCTCGGCGACCTTCTGGGTCGCCTTGCCGCGCTCGACCCACAGGTCGACGAGCAGGTTGGCGCCGCCCTCGCTCTTGAGCCAGATGCCGGTGCAGCCGAGCCACCACATGGTGAAGGTGCCGGGTGCGACCGTGGTCTGCTCGATCTCCTCGTTGAGCCAGGTGCCCCACTCGGGGAAGTTCGCCAAGATCCACGACTCGCGGGTGATGCTGTCGACCTTGCTCACGGTGTCGATGCCCTCCTACCGCCGGTTGACGTGATGCGGGGGCAGCAGCGGCTCGACCGGGGACTGATTCGTCTGTTCCGCGAGCGTATGCGCCCCGGCCGCTGCGGGTCAACACATATGCCCATGGATGTGCACATGTGTGCAAGCCGTGCTAGCGTACACGCGAGTCGAGCTTGAGGAGGCCTGACGTGAGCCGACACGCGAGCGATGGTCTACCCGACGACGCCAACGCGCGTGCCGACCAGGACGACGACCTCATGATCGAGGCCGCCACCCTCTACTACGAGGAGCAGTTGACGCAGGCCGAGATCGGGCAGCGCCTCGCCACCTCGCGCTCGACGGTGTCGCGGTTGCTGCGCGACGCGCGCGCTCGAGGGGTCGTGCAGTTCACGATCCACCACCCGTGGGCCCGCCATAGCCGGCTCGAGGCGCGGCTCCGAGCGACGTTCGGCCTGCGCGACGCGCGTGTGCTGCGTGCCGGCCAACGCTCCTCCGAGGCCGTGCTCGACGGCGTCGGCGCCCTGGCCGCGCGATACCTGCAGGGTGTGATCCGCGACGGCATGGTGCTCGGCGTCTCGTATGGCCGCACCATCGCCGCCACGATCGGCCACCTGACGCCAACTCGGCCGCTCGACCTCGTCGTCGTGCAGCTGCTCGGCGCGCTCGGTTCCGACAACCCGTTGATCGAGGGCTCCAACCTGGCGCGTGACCTGGCGGCCAAGTACGGCGCCACCTACCGCTACCTCTACGCCCCGCTGGTGGTCGAGGACGCCCGCACGCGCGATCGCTTCGTCCAAGAGCCGCTGGTGCAGGACGTGCTCGCCGTCGGCCGGCGGGCCGACATCGCCCTGGTCGGCATCGGCGTGCTCGGCGACGAGGCGCCCAGCCTGATCTACCGCGGCTACCTCGGCGCAGCCGACATCGCTCGCCTCCGCGCCTTGGGCGCCGTCGGCAACATGTGCGCGCAGTTCTTCGACGCCGCCGGTGTCCAGCTCGACACCGACCTCAACCAGCGCGCGATCAGCATCGGTCTGGACGGCCTGAAGGGGATCGGCCTCGTGGTCGCTGCGGCGTCGGGTCGGCAGAAGGCGCCCGCCATCCTCGGTGCGCTGCGCGGCGGGCACGTCGACGTGTTGATCAGCGACGACGAGGCGATCGAGGCGGTTCTGGCGTGTGGCGCCCCGTGATCGTGCCGAGCGCTGCGAACGACGGGCCCACGGGCACCTAGGGCTCGGCCGCGCGCCGGGACGCAGTGAGGGGTGCGCGTTACGTTCGCGAGACGCCGACCGAGTCACGCGTATGGTCAACTGTGCATTGGTACTGGCGCGTTCACGGGCGTCGCCGGGCCTGCTGCAGGCAGAATACTCCTGGTACCGGGGAGCCTCCGAGAGGAACGTGCAGTGCTCTGCGCGCGGTCGGGAGTTGCGCCAGCGAGGAGGGCACAGCCTGTATGGACGCATCGAGCCAGCACACGAACGAACAAGGCCGTGGTGGACACGTCGGACACCTCCCAACCATCATCCAAGGCGGCATGGGCGTGGCGGTCTCCAACTGGCGCCTCGCCAACGCGGTTGCCTCGCAGGGCCAACTCGGCGTGGTATCCGGAACCGGCGTCGACACCGTCATGGTGCGGCGGCTGCAGGACGGTGACCTAGGTGGTCACATCCGCCGCGCGCTCGAGAACTTCCCCTTCCCGGACATCACCAAGGAGATGCTGCGGCGCTACTTCCTCCCCGACGGTCGCCCAGACGGCAAAGACTACGCGCGTGTCCCGATGGCGACGCACGTCGACGGCTCGCCGCTGAAGCGGGCCGTGACGATGGCGGCCAACTTCGTCGAGGTGTTCCTCGCCAAAGAGGGGCACGATGGCCCGGTCGGGGTGAACCTGCTGACGAAGATCCAGCTCCCGAACCTCGCGTCGCTCTACGGTGCGATGCTCGCGAAGGTCGACTACGTGCTCATGGGCGCGGGCATCCCGCTCGAGATCCCACAGGCTCTCGACAAGCTCGCGAACCACCTCACGGCCAGCATGAAGGTGGACCACGCCGGAAAGCGCGAGGCTGGGCCGCTCATGACGACCATCGACCCTGCGGAGTGGGACGGCGCCGCGCTCGGACCGCTCCAGCGTCCCGCCTTCCTGCCGATCATCTCCACCCACGCGCTCGCCAACGTGATGCTCAAGCGCGCCAGCGGCTCGATCGAGGGTTTCGTGGTCGAGTACCCCGTCGCGGGCGGGCACAACGCCCCACCGCGCGGCGGCGGCGGCGGCCTCGACGAGCGCGGTCAGCCCATCTACGGCGAGCGCGACGCGGTCGACCTCGACACGATGCGCGCCCTCGCGATGCCCTTCTGGCTTGCGGGTGGCTCCGGTTCGCCCGAGCATGTCCGCGCGGCCCTCGATGCTGGCGCTGCCGGCGTGCAGGTCGGGACCGCCTTCGCCTACTGCGACGAGTCGGGTCTCGCCCCGGAGCTCAAGCGCTCGGTCATCGACCAGGCCTTGGCGGGTACGACCGATGTGCTCACCGATGCACGCGCGTCCCCCACCGGCTACCCGTTCAAGGTCGTGACGCTGAGCGGCACCAACTCCGACGAGGAGCGGTACCAGGCGCGCACCCGCGTGTGCGATCTTGGCTACCTGCGCGATGCCTACACGACCCCGGAGGGGAAGATCGGCTTCCGCTGCGCCTCCGAGCCCGTCGCGGACTACGTCGCCAAAGGCGGCGACGTGGCCGAGACGGTGGGGCGCAAGTGCCTGTGCAACGCGCTGATGGCGAACATCGGCATGCCCCAGACGCAGAAGGGCGGCGAGGTCGAGCGGCCGCTGCTCACCAGCGGCGACGACATGGACGTCATCCGCCGCGTCTTGCCGCCGGGCCGCACGAGCTACGCCGCCCGCGACGTCCTCGACTACCTCCTCTCCGGGGTCGCCGGGGCACGCTGACGTCGTCGGGCCGGCCAGCCCCAGCGTCGGGCGTCAGCCTGCTTTCCGCCCATCGGGGTGCTTCGTGCCCTTCACGGCGCCTCGCTCGCCGGTGACGAAGTCGCGCTCCAGGTAGCGCACCACGTCGTCGGTCGACAGCACCTTCGCGACCGTGCTGTTGGCGACCGCCAGCGCCGTCTCCTGATTGGCCGTCGCCGTGGCGACCGCGTCGCCGACCACCACGACGTCGTAACCGCGCGAGTTGCCGGCGTAGGCGGTGCTCAGCACGCACTCGTCGGTCCACAGACCGACGATCACGATGGTGTCGATGTCCTCCGCCTTGAGCTTCTCGTCGAGGTACGAGCGGCCGTGCTCGTCGAAGGTCCAGAACATGTCGAGGTGCTTGCCGAGGTAGAACCAGCCCGCGGCCTCCTCCTCGTCGGTCGGCGCGATCTCGGCCAAGGGTTGCACGCCCGCCGTGCCCGTGAACACGTAGGCGGCGTTCTCGGGCTCTTCGGGGCGTAGCCCGCGCGGGCCGTACCAACGGTCCATGGCGTTGGAGATGCCGTCGTCGAAGGCGCGGCTCCAGGCGCTCCAGGCGATGCAGACCCCGTCGCTGGCCGAACGCGCCGCACGGAACGTGTCGACGAGCCGGACCACGTTCGGCAGGATGCCGCCCGCGTACGGCCGGTACTCCTCCTGGCAGTCATCGACCAGCAGGGCGATCCGGCGGGGGCGGTCGGCGAGGTCCCACGCCGCCCAGAAGGCGAGGGGCTGGCCGTGAGGACCGTCCGGGGTCGAGCTGAAGTTGGGCATCGGCTCGAGCGCGAGCCGCATGTCGCGGTGCTTGCAGGGGCTCTTCAGGGCTTCTTCGAGGGGCAAGATCGTCTTCGCCATGCGGCTCCTCTCGAACGGCGGCGCGTGCGCCAGGGGCGCGACACTGACGGCTCCGCGTCGCAGCGCGACGACACGCAGCCGTGGGCGGACTGGTCCCCTTCGACGCTAGGCCGCTCTTGGAGGAGGCGTCAAGGGACGGTGCTCACCGTGTGAGCGCGGCGACGGCTCGCTCACCGCCGTGGCGGGCAACGTCGCCGCGCTGCGCGTTGCTACGATCGATGGTGCGGTTGCCATAGCGTCTCAGGCGCGTCGAGCGTCGGTCGGGATGGTGCGAGCGTGACGAACAGCGGTGGGTATGCGTCGAATGCGGCCGCGGCCTTCTTCGACGCGCTGGAGCAGGTCCACGAGCGGCCGCGACCGTTCGAGCGCTCCACGACGCGAGCGTTGTGGACCGATCCGCACGTCTCCAAAGGCATGCTGGCGGCGCACCTGGACGACACCGTCGACGCCGCCTCGAGACGGCCCGCGTTCATCGACGCCTCGGTCGCGTGGATCGCCACGCGTTTCGGCCTGACGGCGGACCACGCGGTCCTCGACCTCGGCTGCGGCCCGGGGCTATACGCCACGCGGCTCGCCGAACGCGGTGCGCGGGTCACGGGGGGCGACTTCTCCGAGCGTTCCATCGCCTACGCGCGGCGCGCGGCGGATGAGCGAGGGCTGTCGATCGACTACGTCCTGTGCGACTACCTCGCGTTCGACAGCGACGCACGCTTCGACCTGGTGCTCATGATCATGCGCGACTTCGGCGTGCTGGGTCCCGACCAGCGGCGCGCGTTGCTCGAGCGCATCGGCACGCTCCTGACGCCGGGCGGCCGGTTGCTCTTCGACGTGGACTCGCTCGCGGCGTTCGCCAAACGCGAGGAGCGGGCGAGCCTCGAGTTCGATCGGGAAGGCGGGTTCTGGGCTCCCGGACGCTGCTACAGCTTCCTCACCACGTTCAGGTACGAGGTGGAGCGGGTGGTCCTCGACAAGCACACGATCGTCGAGCGTGAGCGCGTTCGCACCGTGCTCGACTGGCACCAGCATTACAGCCCGGAGACGCTCGCGGCCGAACTCGAGGAGAGCGGCTTCGAGGTCGAGGAGGTCCACGGAGACGTCGCCGGCACGCCGTACGACGCGGACGGCGACGAGTTCGCCGTGATCGCGAGGCGGCTCGGCGCGCCGAGCACGGTGCCGTGAGCGCGGTGCCGTGACATGACGCGCGAATGGCTGGAGCAGCGACAGGTACTCGTGTACCTGGCGTGCATAGCGGCGGGGCTCTTCGTCGGCACGTCGTTCCCGAGCCTCGCCGAGCGCTTCGAGGCGATCCTCTGGCCGACCCTGGGCCTGCTGCTGTACGCGACCTTCTCGCAGGTGCCGTTGGTTCGCCTGCGCGACGTCGCGCTCGATAGGCGCTTCCTGGTCGCGGCGATCGTCGGCAACTTCCTCGTCCTGCCGCTCGTCGCCTGGGGGCTCTCGATGTTGGCGCCCAGCGATCCCGCCGTGCACCTGGGCGTCCTGCTGGTGCTCCTGGTGCCGTGCACCGACTGGTTCATCACGTTCACGCACGTGGGCGGCGGCGATACGCGGCGCGCCATCGCCTTCACGCCGGTCAGCCTGCTGCTGCAGCTCGCGCTGTTGCCCGTCTACCTGTCGCTGTTCCTCGGCACCGACGTCGCCGTCGGCTTGGTCCATCGGGAGCTGCTGACGGCGTTCTTCGCCCTGATCGCGCTGCCGCTGCTGCTTGCTTTCGTTACCCAGACGTGGGCCGAACGCGGGCCGCGCCGACAGCGGGTCGTGACGGCGTTGGCGTGGCTGCCGGTGCCGCTCCTGGCCGTCGTCGTGTTCTCGATCGCCGCCGCCCAGGTCGGCGTCGTCGTGGCGTCGGCAGGACTGCTCGGACACCTGCTCGCGATCTTCGTCGCCTTCTTGCTGCTGGCCGCGTTGCTCGCTCGCGTCTTGGCGCTGGTGTTCGCGCTGCCGCCTGCGCAGGGTCGGGTACTGGCCTTCAGCCTGGGCAGCCGCAACTCGTTCGTGGTCCTGCCCTTGGCGTTGGCCCTGCCCGCACCCTTCGAGCTCGCGATCGTCGTGATCGTCTTCCAGTCGATGGTCGAGCTGTGTGGCATGGTCGCGTTCGTGTGGTTGGTGCCGAGACGGCTGTTCCCGACGGCGCACGCAGGGTGACGCTGGTGATCGCTGGCGGCTCGCTCCGTGCCGAGGAGCCGTGAGGCGAACGAGCGTCGGGCTCGGCCTCGCCTGCGGTCGTGTCGATGTGCCTCA
>PWQI01000046.1 GCA_003556805.1 Trueperaceae bacterium
GCACCGGTCCGAGCACCGGTCCGAGCGGCACGCCGGCTGAACGCCAACGCCGCAGCATTCGTCGCGTGACGGGCCCGGAGCCGTCCGCACCGGTCCATCAATACGGGCCGCGCACCTGCGCCCGAATAGTATGGCGGGAGCATGGCTGGTCCCGACCCCACTCCGGCTCGACGTGTCGAACGCATCGAGGGCATCGTCCCCATCTCGGCGTTGTGCGACGCGCTCGTGGTCGGCGATCGCCGCTCGGCGTGGAGTGACCTCGAGGCCGTCATCGACGGCGGTGCGACCTACGTCGACGTCGCCGTGGGCGCCATCCAGCCCGCGCTCGTCGAGGTCGGCCGGCGCTGGTCGGAGCGCCGCATCACCATCGCCCAGGAGCACCTCGCGACGGTCACGGCGTCCACGCTGCTCACCAACGCCTACGCGCGCGCGGCGAGCGCCCCCCAGCACGGTCGGCGCGCCGCGTTCGCCGCCCTCTCGGGGAACACGCACGTCGTCGGCCTGCGCATGCTGAGCGACGCCTTCGAACTCGCCGGCTGGGACGTCGAGCACCTCGGCGCCGACCTCCCGGCGGACGACCTCGTGCGCCACGTCGCGGCGTTCCCGACGGACCTGCTGGCGCTCACGGCGACGCTGCGTCAGCATGTCGAGCCCGTTCGCGACGCCATCGCCCGCATCCGGCACCACCTCGGGGACGACGCCCCGACCATCATGGTCGGCGGGCAGGCGTTCGCCGGCGATGCTGAGCTCTGGCGGCGCATCGGGGCCGACCTCACGAGCCCCGATGCGAAGGCGGCCATCGATGCCTTCGCCTGACGCTATGACCGCCGCCGCCCTCCTCGACGGCTCCCGCTCCGAGCGGCGTCGCGTCCTCGACCTGCTCACGAACTTCACGTCGGTCGCCGTGGCGGTGTTCACCCCCACCGGCGAGCTGATCGAGGCCAACCGCGGCTACGCGCTCGTGACCACCGGCCGGAGCGACGCGTCCGCGCCGCCGGGCGCCGAGGCGCTCGTCGCGCCGACCCTCGACGAGCTCGCCGTGAGCCACGCCGCCACCTCCGACTGCGCGTACGCCGGCATCGTCACCCTCAACGGCGCCGACGCGACGCCGCGCTCGCTCAACGGCGTCATGTGGCGCTTCACGGACGCGGTCGTGCTCCTGGCCGAGCACGACGTGGTCGATCAACAGGCCACCATCGACGCCTTGCTCGACCTCCACGAGCAGACGAACGAGCTCCAGCGCGAGCTCGTGCGCTCCCGGCGGGCGCTCGAGGTGAGCGAGGCGCGCCTGCGCGAGCAGGCCACCACCGACGAGCTCACGGGCCTGCGCAACCGCCGCTTCGCGACCGAACGCCTCGCCGAAGAGGTCGCGCGGGCGCGGCGCGAAGGCTCGAACCTCTGCGTCGCCATCGTCGACCTCGACCACCTGAAGCACCACAACGACCAGCACTGGCACCGCGCCGGCGACGCCGCCCTGCAGACCGTCGCCGAGCTGCTGCGCGGCGCAGCGCGCAGCTACGACGTCTGTGCCCGCTTCGGCGGCGACGAGTTCGTGCTGATCTGGACCGACACGACGCCAGACGACGCCGTGCGGGCCGCCGAACGCCTCATCGCACGGGCCCGTGTTCGGTGCGTCGCGGACACGCCACTCAGCCTGAGCATCGGCGTCGCGGCGCTCGCCGACGACGACACCCCCGACACGCTGCTGGCTCGCGCCGACGATGCCCTGTACGACGCGAAGCGCGCCGGGCGCGGCCGCGCCCGCAGCACCTGACACGCTGTGCGGACACCTGCTCGACGCGACCGAGCGCGTACCATCGAGCCATGAACGACGACGACGCCACCATCACGCTCGACGACGCCGCTTGGCGCGAGCGCCTCGACCCGCAGGCCTATCAGGTGCTGCGCCACGAAGCGACCGAGCGCCCGTACACCAGCCCCCTCAACGACGAGTGGCGCCCCGGCACCTACGTATGCGCCGGCTGCGGCGCACCGCTGTTCCGCGCCGAGCGCAAGTTCGACGCCGGCTGCGGCTGGCCCTCGTTCGACGAGGCGCTCCCGGGAGCCTTCGAAACCACGACGGACTGGCACCTGGTGTATCCCCGCACCGAGTACCCCTGCGCCCGCTGCGGCGGCCACCACGGACACGTGTTCGAGGACGGCCCCACCGACACCGGGGCGCGCTTCTGCAACAACGGCGTCGCGCTGCGCTTCGTTCCCGACGAGGCCTGATCAGCCCCGGCCGTCGCCTCCGAGGCGCCACGGCATCGCGCGCCGCTCCACCCACTGCAGCAGGGCCGTGAGCCCGACCCCGAGCGCCATCACCACCACCAGCGCCGCGTACATGCGCGGCGTCACCAGCACCTGCCAGTAGTAGAAGATCAGGAACCCCACGCCGCGATCGGCGCGCACGAACTCGACCGCCACGATCACGATCAGCGATGTGCCGAGCGCCAGGCGCAACCCCGAGAACACGATCGGCAGGGCCGCCGGCAGGATCACGTGGCGGAACATCTGCCAGCGGTTCGCGCCGAAGTTCCGGCCCGCCTCCAGGTAGACCTTGTCGATCCCCTGCACGCCCGCCATCGTGCTGATGGCCACCAGGAAGAACGCGCTGATCGCCACCACCGCGATCTTCGGGCCCTCGCCGAAGGGGTTCGGGAACACCAGCATCAGGATCGGGAAGATCGCGATCTTCGGCAACACGTAGATGGCCGACATCGTCGCGTCGAGCATCATCCGCACCGTGCGGTTCAGCCCCATCACCATGCCCACCAGCACGCCCGGCGCCGCGCCGATGGCGAACCCGCCGAGCACGCGCGACAGCGTCGCCCACACGTGGCTCTCGCGCACCAGCGCCTGCACGCCGGCCCAGCCGCTCTCCGACAGCATCTCCGGGACCAGCCAGGGGCGCCCGAGCAGGCTGCTGCGGTTGAAGCGGTCGTACGTGACCGTCAGCTCCCAGAGCGCCACGGCGATCTGGCTCGGCGGCGGGAACCAGCGCGGGTTGAGGATGGCGCTCCCGGCCAACGACTCCCAGATCAGCAGCAGCGACACGGGGAAGCCCAACGCCAGCACGCGCTGGTACACGCCGCGCAGGCGCAGCGGCAGGCGCGACTCGACCTCCTGCGCCAGCAGCACCACGCACACGAACACCACGCCGAGCAGCACGAACCAGGCCCGCTCCCACAGACCCAACGCCGAACCGGCCACCAGCGTGAGCACGAGCACGGCCAGCGGCAACCCCCACGCCAGGGCGCCTCCACCGGCTCCGTTCGCGCGCCCCCGTGTCGGCGCGCTCACGCCTGCTCCGCCATCGCCCGTCGCACCTCGTCGCGCAACGCCTCCCAGACGATGCCCGTCAGCCTCGCGAACTCGGGCGTCGCCATCACCGACAGGTCGAGCGGGCGCGGTAGGTCGACCTCGATCACGGTCTTCACGGTGCCAGGGTTGGCGGTCATCACCACCACCCGGTCGCCCAGGAAGACCGCCTCGTCGATCGAGTGCGTCACGTACAACACGGTCTTGCGTTGCTCCTCCCAGAGCTGTAACAGCTCCTCTTGCAGCACCGCGCGCGTCTGGGCGTCGAGCGCGCCGAGCGGCTCGTCCATCAGCAGCACCTGCGGGTCGTTGGCGAGCGCACGGGCGATCGATACGCGCTGCTTCATCCCGCCCGAGAGCTGCGCCGGGAAGTAGTCCGAGAAGCGTGTCAGGGCCACCTTGTCGATCCAGCGCTTGGCCTCGGCCTCGCGCCGCTCGCGCGACCAACCGCGCATCTCGAGCCCGAACGCGACGTTCTGCAGCACGGTCTTCCACGGGAAGACCGCGTACTCCTGGAACACGACGTTGGCGAGCGGCTGCTTCGGATCTGGGCCGGGACGGATGCGAACCTCGCCAGCGGTGGCGTGGTCCAGGCCCGCCAGGATCCGCAGGAACGTCGACTTCCCACAACCTGACGGGCCAACGAGGCACAGGAACTCGCCCTCGGCGATCTCCAGGTCGAAGTCGCGCAGCGCCGTCATCCAGCCCTGACGGGTCTGGAAGCGCTTCTCGGCGGAACGGGCGACGATTTTCGCGGTCATGGTCGGCGCCGACTGTACCCCGCGCGCCGCGACGCGACGGCGCCCGGCACCGCGATCCGTGCCATCATCGAAGCCTCGACGGCTATGGCGCACCGCGTCCACGACGTCCGCGGCCACGGTACGGGTGGCCGCAGCCGCAGCGCGACGGTCCCGAACACGTTCCGTGACCTGGCGGCTGGCGTCGTCGTGGGCGTCATCACCGTGGTGGTGTCGATCTCCCTCGGTTCGCTGATCTTCGGCGGCGAACTGGCCGCTTTCCGGGCTCAGGGCATCACCGTCGCGCTCCTGAGCACGCTCGTGGGCGGCGTCGTGATCGCGCTGCTCAGCTCGCTCCCAAGCACGATCGGTCACATCCAGGACACGCCAGCGGCCGTGCTCGCCGCCGTCGGAGCCGGCATCGCCCTGGCACTCGGTCCTGACGTAGAGCGCATCGAGGTCCTCGCGACCGTGGTCGTCGCGATCGCCCTCACCACGCTGCTGGCGGGCGCCGTCTTCCTGGCTGTAGGTCTCTTACGCCTGGGCCGGCTCGTTCGGTACCTCCCCTACCCCGTCGTCGGCGGCTTCATGGCGGGCACCGGTTGGCTGCTCCTCGTCGGTGGCATCGGCGTCATGACCGGCGGCCGCACGGCCCTCGCCGACCTCGCGGTTCCCGAACTGGCGCCGCGCTGGGTCGTCGGCGTCGCCTTGGCGCTGGCGTTCGTGGTCCTGACGCGCATCATCCGACACCCGCTGACGTTCCCAGCCGCGGTCGCGCTCGCGACCGGGGGCTTCTACGCCGTCGTCGCCGCGAGCGGCGACGGGCTCTCCACATGGCGCGACGCCGGCTACCTCCTCGGCCCCTTCGAGGCAGGCGCCCGTGTCCCTCCCCTCGCGGTGACCGACCTCGAGCACGTCCGCTGGCCTGTGGTCGTCGCCCATGCCGGCAGCGGCGCGACCGTCGTGCTCATCGCGTTGATGGCTGGTCTGCTGAACACCACGGGCCTCGAGCTCGGCATCGGCCGCAAGGTCGACCTCAACCGCGAGCTCCGAGCGGCCGGTCTCGGCAACCTGCTTGCGGGGTCGCTGGGCGGCTCCATCGTCTACCAGGGGCTGAGCGTCACGATGCTCGCGCACCACGTCGGCACCGGCTCTCGACTCGTGCCGATGGTCGCCGTAGGCGTCGCGGCGCTCACGCTGCTCCTTGGACCGGGGTTCCTCGCGCTCGTACCCACCATCGTGGTCGGCGGCGTACTGGCCTTCCTCGGGATGCTGTTCCTCGTCGAGTGGGTGGTCGAGGCCGCGCGCCGCCTGCCATGGCTCGAGTACGCGATCGTCCTCACGATCGCCATCACGATCGCCGCGGCGGGCATCCTGACCGGCGTTGCCGTGGGTCTCGGGCTCACGGTCCTCCTGTTCGTGCTCACCTACGCGAGCATCGACGCCGTCAAGCACGACCTGACGGGCGCCACCGCCCGCAGCCGGGTTCGGTGGGAGGCGCACGACCGCGCGCGGCTCGACCAGCATGCTGCCTCCATCCTCGCGCTCCAACTCCACGGTTTCTTGTTCTTCGGCACGGCCAACGGCCTGGTAGAACGCATCGAGCGGCGCCTCGCCGATGGTCCGCCCCTTCGCTTCCTGATCCTCGACTTCCGCCAGGTCAGCGGGACCGACGCCACGAGCGTCGCCTCGTTCATCGCGCTCGGCCGGCTCGCCGAGGCGAACGGCGTCGCGTTCGTGCTCGCCGACATGCAGCCCACGCTGGCGGCCGCGGTGCGGCGCACGGGTGCACTCGCCGGCGGCCGCGGCCGTGTGCGGCTCGAGCCGACGCTCGATGCGGCCTTGGAGTGGTGCGAGCGCGAGATCCTGCGAACCGACACGACGGCCGTCGATCCGCTGCTCACCCTCAGCGAACGCGTCGACACGCTCGCCGGCGACGACCTGGAGCTCTACGACCTCATGCCCCACATGGAGCGCCTCGAGGTACCGGCGGACCACAGGGTCGTCGGTCCGGAGGACGACGGCAACGCGCTGTACCTGGTGGCCTCGGGCCAGGTGACCGCGAGGTTGCTCGGGGTCGATGGCGCCGTGCGCCTCGAGACGCTCCGTGGCGGCAACCTCGTCGGCGAGCTCGGTGTGGCCGGTGCGCCGTCACCCGCGACCGAGGTGACGGCCGACGAGCCGACCACCCTGTACCGTCTCGATCGCACCGCGCTCGAGCGCCTGAGCGAGCAGGAGCCTCGGCTCGTAGCCGCCGTGCACCGGTTGGTCGCGCGCCGCCTGGCCGCGCGCGTGCGTCACCTCGAAGACCTCGTGGCCGCGCTGCAACGGTGACGGGGCCACCCGAAGGCGGCCCCGTCACCGTTGCGCGTGCGTCAGCGCGAGCGTGCGCTCAGTCGACGCGTCCGAGCTGCTCCAACGCCCACTCCATGAACGCCGGCTCGACCACGCTCGCGAGGTCGATGGGGGTCTCGTAGGCCGTGCGGCCGTTCTCGCGGTGCACGCGCTCCACGTCGGCGAGGCCATCGACCGGGATCTCCTGGTTCGGGTCGTACACGACCGGCGCGCCGCTCTGGAGCGCCTCGGCCGTGGTGCCGGGGAGGTACGCCAGGAACGCGTCGAGGTTCTCCTCCGAGAAGAGGTCGTCGCCCTGCATCAGGCGCGACGCCTCGAGCAGGGCCAGCGCGAAGCGGCGCGCCGCTTCGGGGCGCTCCTCGACGAAGCGGCCCGACCCAACGAACGCCACGGTCATCAGGCCCGGCGTGAGGTCTTCGGCGAACGGCACGGCGGCGCCGGTACCTTCGGCCTGGTCCGCGAACGGGGCGCCGAGGATGCCGGCGTCGATCGCACCGGACTCGAACGACAGCGGCATGTCGGCGTTCGCGACGTTCACCAGGTTCACGTCGAAGATCGTGAGGCCGCCGCGCTCGAGCGCCTTCGCCGCGAGGTACTCGCCGCCGGAGCCGGGACCACCGGCGACCGCGACGGTGCGACCGCGCAGGTCCTCGATCGAGGTGATCGTGTCGGCCAGGTCGGCGCGCAACATCAGTTTGGTGGGGCTCCCCTCGAACGGTTCGAGCCCGCCGGGCGCGATGACGCGCAGGTCGAGCCCCTGGGCCCAGCCGTTCCAGAGCGACACGACGATGGCGATACCGCCGACGTCGATCTGCCCCTGCTCGAGGAAGGCGATCGCCTCGGTGCCCGACGCGACGCGGTCGATCTGGACGTCGAGGCCGTAGGCGTCGAAGATGCCGCGCTCGGCGGCGACGTAGAGCGTGCCGAACTTCGTGATCGACACGTAGGCGACCCGCACCGTCTCGCGCGGCGAGAGCGGTTCGGCGGCGCCGCCTTGGGCCAGGGCGATACCGGCCAGCAGTGCGGCTGTGGCGATGAGCGTGCTCAAGACTCGCATCGTTCCTCCTCGGTCGCCGCCGACGCGCACGACGTTCGGCCGAGCGGCGGGTCCGATGCTACACCGCCGGCACGAACGGCGCCCGTAGGACCCCGACCCCTGTGTCCCGCGCTGGGAACGTACTATGGTCGGGTCTTGAGCGTGCTCACCACCGTCACCACACCAACCCCTGCGCCCATGCGCCCCACATGACGCCGACCCTCGGCGTCGCCTTCGTGGCCGGCGTACTCTCGTTCCTGTCGCCGTGCGTGCTCCCGCTGGTACCGACGTACCTGGCCTACATCGGTGGCTCCGGCGCGGCCAAGCGCGCGCTGGTGCTTCGCAACGCGGCGCTCTTCGTGCTGGGCTTCAGCCTGGTGTTCATCGCGATGGGCGCCTCGGCCAGTGCGCTCGGCTCGATCCTGCGTGAGCACCGCTCGGTCCTGATGATCGTCGGGGGCGTGCTGGTCATCGCCTTCGGCCTGGTCATGCTGGGCGTGATCCGCCTGCCGTTCCTCTACCGCGACACGCGGCGCCCGCTCGGCGCCGACGCGAACCCGCAGACGCCGTGGGGCGCAGTCGCCCTCGGCAGCGCATTCGCGTTCGCCTGGACGCCGTGCATCGGCCCGGTGCTGGGGGCGATCCTGACGATCGCCGGCGCCTCCGGCACGCTCACCACGGGCGTGGGGCTGCTGGCGGTCTACTCGCTAGGGCTGGCGGTGCCGTTCATGCTCGCCGCGCTCGCCTTCGAGCCGTTCTTGCGCATGTCCCGCGGCCTCCGGCCCTACCTGCCCTGGTTCGAACGCGTCGCCGGCGGCCTGCTCGTGATCGTCGGCATCATGATGGTGACCGGCACGTTCACCGCCCTCAACAACCTGCTGCTACGGCTGACGCCGGAGTGGCTCTTCCAGCGGATCTGACGTGCCTGACGACACCGCGATCGCGCTACACGGCCTGGTGCGCGGCTACGGCCGCCGCGCCGTCCTCAAGGGCCTCGACCTCGAGGTGAGCCGGGGCAAGGTCGTCGCGCTCTTCGGCGCGAACGGTGCCGGCAAGACGACGCTGCTGC
>PWQI01000460.1 GCA_003556805.1 Trueperaceae bacterium
CGGCGCACGACCTGGCCGCAGTGGCGACGTGAGGAGCGATGACGCCGAACCGCATCTACCAAGCCGTCGTCGAGGCGCTGGAGACCTCGCTCGCTCCGCGGGTCGTGTCGTTGGTCCTGCGCGAGGGGTTGGTGCAGGTCGAGCGCGACCCGTCGAACCTGCGCCTCGAAGACGTCGAGGCGGTCCTGACCGGGCCCGTCTTCAAGCAACTCCAAGCCCGCATGTCGGCGGATGCGGCGCGCGAGGCCGTCACGTCGTTCCGCGAACGGATCGCCGCGCAGTTCGACGAGTCCTCGACGGACGTCGCCGGAGGCGCGGCGCCATCCGACACCGCAGACGCACCAGACGCCTCGGCCGAGCGCGGCGCGGTGACAGGGTCCACCGTGGAGCGGCGCGTGGCAGCGCTGCGCGAGGCGCTGCGACCCTTCAACCTGTACTTCGACTGGCCCGAGGTGCGCAAGCTGCGAGCACAGCTGCAGGTGGCCGAGGCAGAGATCGCGGCGGGCGCCTCGATCGGCGACAGCCTGGACGCAGCCGACGAGCAACTGCGGATCGTGGAGCAGAAGCTCGAGGACCGCCTCGTCTTGCAGGCGAAGGAGCTCGGCGAACTCGAGGAGTCGCTCGAGATCGTCCAGACACTCGGCGGCCCGCGTGTACGTCGCCTCGAGTCGCTGATCGGTCAGATCCGTCACGCGCAGCGCTCGCGTGAGCTCACGGACGCCGAGACGCAGCGCGCGGCCACGCTCGCACGTGACCTGCGCAAGCTGATGGAGTCGAGCGTCGCGCAGCCGTTCACGCCCGACGCCCAGGTCGAGGTCGAGGCCGAGGCCGAGGCCCCAGCGTCGACCGGCGCAGAGGGCGAGCCCTCCGACGCGCTCCCCGACGGCGAGGACGACCTCCCGCCGGTCACGATCGACGAGGCGCACCTCACGCCCGAGGTCAGCGAGCGGCTCAGGGCGCTCGACGTCGACGCCGAGCGCCGGATGCTCGACGCGCTCGCCGAAGCGCATGCCGACCTGCTGCGCTACGTCCCCGGCCTGGCGGCCGGCCTCACTGCCGCACGGTCGAGCCTCGACGAGGGGCGACCACTGGGCGACGCGCTCGAGGCGCTGAAGCGCCAGCTCGACGACGCAACCGCCACCCAGCGCGCCCATCTGCAGACGGAGCTCGCCGCCATCGAGGCGGATGTGGCGTTGCTCGGAGGCGACGACGACGCCTCCCTCGAGCGGGCGCTGCGGGTCGCACTCGACGTCCTGAGCGAGGGGTTGCCGGCGCACGCCGACGTCGTGGCGCTGCGCGAGCTCCATCAAGGCGCGTTGGTGCGAGCCGAGGAACGCGAGAGCCGCGACGTCGAGGCGCGCGCGCTGCTCGAGCGCAAGCGCGCGCAACAACGCGCTGTGCGCGAGCGCATGACGCGCACGCTCGAACAGGATGCGGGTGGAGCCGCGGCCGCCCTCCACGCGCCGAGCCAGGCGCTGCGGGATGCACTCGCGGCCTTGGACGAGGCCGAGGCGGACGACCGACTCGACGAGGCGGCCCTGGAGCTCGCCCTCCAGGCCGAGCAACGCTGGGAGCGCGCGCTGGCCGAACGGGCCGACGACGACGAGGTCCGGCGGCGTGCGCGGCTGCGCGAACTCGAGGCCCGGATCGAGGGCCTGCCCGACCTGCCCGCGCTGCGCGCTCGCGCCGGGAGCCTCAGCGCGGAGTGCGCCAGCGCCGCGACCGATCCACAGCTCGACGACACGCACCTGGAGACGCTGTCGTCGTTGGTGGACCAGCTCCACGCCGACGCGCTCGCTGCCGTCTCGCAGCATCTCGAACGTCTCGCGAAGGAAGCCGGCGACGCGAGCGACCGCGAGGTCCTCGGCGCCTTGCAGGCGGGTGCCAGGACGCTGCAGGCGGGTCGTTTCCCCGACATCGGGCGCCTCCAGGCGTTGGTCGTCGAGACGCGCGAACGCCTGCGTGAAGCCGAGCGCGTGCGGTGGCAACGGCTTCAGCACGCCAGCGCACGGCTCGAGCCCGCCGGCGTGCCGGGCCTCCCTGCCCTCACCCGGGCGCTCGAGGAGGTGCGCTCGGTGGCCACAGCAGGCCGTCCGATCACCCCCGCGCTCGACGCCGCCGAAGCCGCGCTCGACCAGGTCGAGACCGAGGTGCGTGAGCGCCTGGCGACGTTCGCCCCGCGTCTCGACGCCGCACTCGTGACGTTCGCCCAGGTCCAGCGGCTGAACACCGACGAGGTGGCCACGGTTCGGCGCGTGCTCACCCACCTCGACACGCAACGCGATGCCCTGAGCCGAATCTCACCCGGCCTGCAACATCAGCTCGAGCGCTCGCTCCACGAGGCAGAACGCCTGCTCGAAGGGCTCGCCGAGGCGTTCGAGGCGACGCGCGCCGTCGCCGATCAACTGGTCAGCGCCAACCTGTTCGACGACATGCTCGGGTTCTTCGACTCCATGGCCGATGCCCCCGAAGAGGTCGAGCCCGAGGCCGCCGCGACGGGCGGCTCGTGGCGTGACTCGGAGGTGCTGCAGGCGCTGCTGGCCGGGTTCCGTGGGTTCGACGACGTCGATGCGGCGATGGTCATCGGCAGCGACGGCACGTTGCGCGTCGGCGACGCCGCAGGCCTCGACGTGGAGTCGGTCGCCGACGCGCTGCGCAGCGCGTCCGCCGCCTGGCTGGCGCTGGGCGAACGCCTCGAGGACGCCGCACCAGAACTCGTCGACGTGTCCCTCGGGTCGCGCCATGCGCTCCTCACGCCCCTCGGACGCCATGTGCATGCGCTGGTCTTGGTGCGCAGCGACGGTGCGGTCAGCGCGCTGACGGCGCGCTTGCGCGACACGCGGGGCGCCCTGGTCGCTGCCGTCGCCGCTGCTTCGTGACCACCGGAGGCGAGCGGATCGCGCTCCCGGACGAGGCGGCGCTCGCGTCGTTCGCGTGCGACGTGGCGTCGCGCCTCCCGCCAGCGTCGCTCCTCGTGCTGACGGGGCCGCTCGGCGCCGGCAAGACCAGCTTCGTCCGCCATCTCGCTGCCGCTCTGGGCAGCGAGGCCGCCGTCACGAGCCCTACGTACGCCCTCGTGCACGAGTACCCGAGCCCCTCCGGCACCCTCGTGCACGTCGACGCGTACCGCCTCGCCGACGCGGCAGCGCTGCGCATGCTCGGCCTGGACGAGATCCGCGAGCGCGCTCGAGTGACGGTGGTGGAGTGGGGCGAACCGCTGCTCGACGCTGATCCGACGGCCCTCCACCTGGCGCTCGACCGCGCCGGACCGCAGGGCGACGCCCGCCACGGCGCCACCTGGCTCCGACCGCCCCCGGCGCAGGCACGCTGACGTGGCACGCTGGGTACTCGCCCTCGACACGGCCACGCCGTGGCGCTCGCTCGCGCTGCGACGGCTCGATGGCGACGAGGTGCACCGCGACGCCACGCTGCTCGGCCGCGAGCTGGCGACGCGGTTGCTCCCCGACCTCGACGCGTTCCTCGCACGACACGGCGTGCACCGCGGCGCCATCGCAGCCATCGGTGTCGGCGTGGGCCCCGGGTCGTACACCGGCGTCCGAATCGGCGTCGCGGCCGCCCTCGGGTTGGGCCGCGCACTCGGCGTGCGGGTCTCCGGCAGCGGCACGCTCGAGGCGCTGGCGTTCGCAGGCCTCGCGCCCGGCGAGACCGGCTGGGCGCTGATCGATGCGCGCCGAGGGCGCGTACACGCGTTGCTCGCGAAGCGCGATGAAGGCGCCGTCACGGTGCTCGAGGGCCCCGTCACGTGCCCGCGCAGCGAACTGCCGACGGCCGGCGCTCGCTGCGTCGAAGACGTCGCCCCGGACGCGGCCTGGCACACCCTGAACGCGCTCGGCGGCGAGCCGCCCGAACCGCGCTACGGCTGAGCGGCGGGATGCGGCCGCCGGCGGTGCCGTGGGTATACTGCACCGACCGCGGCGCCATCGGCGCCAGGGCACGACAGTCGCACACACACAGGCGCCCCGGCGATGCCGGGCGTCGGGAGAGACGAATATGAGACTCTGGCAGGAGATCGGCGTGGACCTCGGGACGGCCACCGTCTTGATCTACGTGAAGGGCAAGGGCATCATGCTCCGCGAGCCCTCAGTGATCGCGATGGTTCGCGACACCGGCGACGTCAAGGCCGTGGGCGACGAGGCCTACCGCATGCTTGGCAGGACGCCCGGCAACATCGTCGCGGTACGTCCCATGCGTGACGGGGTGATCGCCGATTACGACCTGACCGAGAAGATGCTCAAGGCGTTCGTCCGCAAGGTGGTCACGGGCGCGGGCCGCTTCTTCAAGCCCCACATCATGGTGTGCGTCCCCTCGGGCGTGACCGAGGTCGAGCGGCGCGCGGTGCTGCAGGCGACCCGCGAGGTCGGTGCCCGCAAGGCGTTCCTGATCGAGGAGCCGTTGGCGGCCGCCATCGGCGCCGGCGTGCAGATCGCGGAGCCAACCGGTTCCATGATCGTCGACATCGGCGGCGGCACCACCGACGTGGCGATCATCAGCCTGGGCGGCATCGTCGTGTCGGAGTCGATGCGCATCGCCGGCAACGAGTTCGACGAGGCGATCATCCGCTACATCCGCCACAAGGAGAACCTGCTCATCGGCGATCGCACCGCCGAAGAGGTGAAGATGAAGGTCGGCGCCGCCGTGGTCGTGCGACCCGACGACAGCCACGAGATCGAGGTGCGCGGCCGCGACCTGATCAACGGTCTGCCGAAGACCATCCGCGTGGCGACCGAAGACACGGTCGAGGCGCTCAAGGAACCGATCAAGAAGATCGCCGACGGCGTTCGGCGCGTGCTCGAGGCGGCACCGCCGGAGCTGGTGTCGGACGTCATCGACCGCGGCATCATCATGACCGGCGGCGGTGCGTTGCTCCGCAACTTCGACGAGCTCCTCCGCCAGACGACCGGCATCCCGGTGGTGGTGGCCGAGAACGCGACCGACTGCGTCGCGCTCGGGACCGGACAGGCGCTCGACATGATCCCGGTGCTCCAGGACGCCCTGATCTCGGACACCTTCCTGCGCCGCTGATGGCGCACGCGACGGCGCCCAGATGGGTGCGGCTGCTCCTCGGGGCGCTCGCCGTGGCGCTGGTCATCGGGAACGGCTCGGTCGCCGCGCAAGACGACGTACGCCTGCCGGCGTTCCCACTCGACCTCGTCGCCCCGGGTCTCACCGGGTACGGCCTGACCATGGGGCCGGGCGACCGCCTCGAGCGCTTCGAGGTGCGCGTGGTGGCGCTCCAGAGCGGCATGGGACCCGCGGGATCGCCACTCGTGCTGGTCGAGACGCGGGGCGCGTTCATCGACGCCGCGGGCGGAGTCGCCGCCGGCATGAGCGGGAGCCCGGTCTACCTCGATCACGCCGGCGAGCGAACGCTCCTCGGCGCCATCGGCTACATCTTCCCCGACACCGACGGCCGGCTCGCGCTCGTGACGCCCATCGATGCGATGCGCACGCAGACCGAGACCATGGCGTCCCCGCCGCCGGGCGCCACCCCCGTCGCCACGCCCCTGCTCGTCACCGGTCTCGGCGCCCGTGCGCTCGCCATGCTCGAGCGCTCGCTCGACGAGGTCGCGTCGCACCCGCTCACGCTCGTGCAGGCCGGAGGCGCCGGCTCTTCGACCGGTCCGAGCGCAGCGCTCGAGCCGGGCTCGGCGATCGCCATCGCGCTCGTGCGCGGCGACGTCGACGTCGCCGCCATCGGCACGGTGACCGAGGTCGTCGGGGACGACGTGCTCGCGCTCGGTCACCCGTTCCTGGGCGTCGGCCCGAGTGGTTGGATCCTCTCCCCGGCGTCGATCACGGCCGTCGTCCCGAACCGCCGCGTGCCGTTCAAGCTCGGCACGGTGGGTAGCGAGGTCCTCGGGGCGGTGCTCGCCGACCGGCCCGCCGGCATCGGCGCGCGCCTCGGCGTAGAACCGCCGCTCCTTCCGGTCACGCTGACCATAGACGCAGGCGGTGAACGCACCGTGCTGCGCTTCGAGGTCGTCACGTCGGAGCCGCTGTGGCCCGTCCTCGTCGCCGTCGCGACGCTCGAGGGGCTCGACCGCGCCTGGCAACGCATGTCCCCTGGCAGCGCCCGGCTGGCATGGGAGCTCGAGCTCGCGGGCGGACCACCGCTCAGGATCCTCGAGGAGGTCTCGCACCAGGGCGACATCGCCCTCGAAACGGCCCGCATGGCCGGAGCGCCGCTCGCCCTGCTCGCACTGAACCCGTTCGAGACGCCTCAGCCGACGGGTCTGCAGCTGCTGATCGAGGTCGACGATCAGCGCCGCGACGGCGAGATCGTCGAGGCGTTGCTCGAGGCAGGTCCCGTTCGGGCGGGCGGTACCCTCGGCGTGTTCCTGCGGCTCCAACCCTGGCGGCGGCAGAGCGAGGTGCACGCCCTGACGATCACGCTCCCGAGCGACGTCGCCGAGGGCGCGGAACTCGTGGTCCGGGGCGCCGGGGAACCGCGCGACGACGAGCACGAGGGCGGCGTCGACACGCTCATCCTGTCGTACGCGGAACTGCTCACCGTGCTGCGCGAGCGGCCGCGCAGCGGCGACCTCGTGATCGAGGTGCAGGACGCGGACGGCCGCTGGCAGGTGCTGGAGCGACGCAGCTTCCCGTACCTCGTGCGCGGCGTGGAGCGCGTACCGTTGGTCTTCACGGAGGACACGACCGATGACGACGAGTGACGGCGAGGCTCTGGGCAGCCATGCGCTCGCAGACGCCATAGGCGCGCGTCACCGCGGCGTCGAGCGCGCTGTCACGGCGCTGCGAGCGCCCGACACGGCGACGCCGGGCGCCGTGGTGGTGTGGCCCGACGCCGATGCCGACGGGCTGGCCAGGCTCGGCGCGGCAGGCGTTGCCGCCGTCGCCGCGGTGCCGAGCGACGAGGCCAGCGGCGAGGCGCTCGCGGCGGCGGCGGACGCGGTCGGGATCGCGCTGCTCCTCGTGACGGACGCTCGCGTCGCGCTCGCGCGTCTGAGCCGAGCGCTCGACCGGCGGCCGGCGCCCGCCGAACCCGGAGTCCATCGCAGTGCGACCGTCCACCCGAGCGCCGTCCTCGGCGCGCACGTCAGCGTCGGGCCAGGCAGCGTGATCGCGGCCGACGCCCGCCTTGGCGATGGCGTGGTGGTCGGTCCGCTCTGCAGCGTCGGAGCCGCCGTCGAGATCGGCGCCAAGACCGTCATGCACGCGCGCGTGACCCTGTACGACGGTGTGCGTGTGGGGCACCGTTGCGTCTTGCACGCCGGCGCCGTCCTCGGCGCCGACGGCTTCGGTTACGCGTTCGGGTCGCGCGGTGCCGAGAAGATCCACCACCTCGGGGGCGTCGTGATCGGTGACGATGTCGAGATCGGCGCCAACACCTGCGTCGATCGCGGCACCCTGCACGACACCGTCCTCGGAGATCGCTGCAAGCTCGACAACCTGGTCCAGGTCGGCCACAACGTGCGCATCGGTGACGACGCCGTCGTCGCGGGTCACACCGGCATCGGCGGCAGCGCCCGGATCGGTCGGCGCGTCGTGATCGGCGGCGCCGTGGCCATCGCGGACCACGTCACGATCGGTGACGACGCCCGTCTGGCTGGACGGGCGGGCGTGACGAAGGACGTACCCGCGGGTGAGACGTGGGGCGGCTTCCCAGCGCAGCCGTTCCGACGCTGGGTGCGCGAACGCTACCTGATCGGGCGGCTCGAGGCGATCTGGCGGCACGTCCGCGGCGCCGACGCCGACGCGCCCGCCACGGGCGAGGCGAAGCAGGCGTGAGCAGCGACGCGGTGGTCGGCGTCGGCGTCCACTCTGGGCAGCGCTGCAGCGTCCGACTCCACCGCGACGACGGACCGATCCGCTTCCGCCTGGGCCGCTTCGAGGTGACCGCGCACGCCAGCGCCGTCGTGGCGACCCCGCGTTGCACCGTGCTGGGCGACGATGGCGTGCGCATCGCGACGGTCGAGCACCTGATGGCGGCGCTGCGCGTCGGCGGCTTCTGGTCCGGCGTCGTCGTCGAGGTGGACGGTCCGGAACTCCCGATCCTCGACGGCTCGGCCGAGCCGTGGACGGAGGGCGTCGCCGCGCTCGGGCAGCCGCCGCCGGCGCCGCCCGCCTGGCATCGGCGGACCCCGGTGGCGTTCGAGCACGGCCGGAGCCGCATCGTGTGGAGGCCGGGCGAGGAGCGCCTGGAGGTCGCGATCGACTACGCCCACCGCGCCATCGGGGCGCAGCGCTGGGCGGGCACGCCGGGGTCGTACCGCGACGTGCTGGGCGCGCGCACCTTCGCCACCGCCGAGGAAGTGCACACCCTGCGCGCGGCGGGCGGCCTGAAGGGCGCCGAGGAGGGCCGTGGTATCGTCTTCGCAGACGATGGACCATCGACGCCGCTGCGTTGGCCCGACGAGCCCGTCCGCCACAAGGCGCTCGACGCGCTCGGCGACATCGCACTCCTGGGCCGTCCCCTCGGTGGTTCGCTGTCGATCGAACGCGGCTCGCACGCCGCCCACGTGAGCTTCATGCTGCACCTGAGCCGACACCTCCCACCCGACCGCGGACCGGATCCCACGTGAACCCCACCGTGCGCGTCGCCGTCATCGGTTTCGGCGTCATGGGCCGACATCACGCCAACGTCTACGCCGCTCTGCCGGGTGTCGATCTCGTCGCGATCGTCGACCCGGACACGGCACGACGGCTCGACGCCAGCGAACGCCACGGCTGCGCTGCGTACCCGGACGTCGAAACCTTGCTGGCCTCCGAACACATCGACGCAGCGAGCATCGCGAGCCCGACCAGCACGCACTTCGCTCTCGGAACGCAGTGCCTGCAGGCCGACGTGCACGTGCTGATCGAGAAGCCGGTCGCCACGCAGGTGCATGAGGCCAGGGCGTTGGCGGCCTTGAGCCGCGAGCGCGGCGTGGTGATGCAGGTGGGACACATCACGCGCTTCTACAAAGCGGTCCAGCAGCTGCGTCAGAGCGTGCGCCGGCCGTACCTGATCGAGGCGCGGCGCCTGACACCGAGCGCCCGCATCCGCGACGTCGGCGTGATCCTCGACCTGATGATCCACGACATCGACATCGTCCTCGGGCTGGTCGACAGCCCGGTCGCCGAGGTGAGCGTCGCCGGTCACGCGCTCAACGGCTCGGCCTTCGAAGACGTCGCAGCCGCCCAGATCACCTTCGCGAACGGCTGCATCGCCCGCTTCCTGGCCTCGCGCATCGCTCCCGACGCCGAACGCTCGCTGGTCGTGGCGGAGGCGACGCGCACCTACCGCCTCGACTTCGCCCGCGAACCGCACACCGAGATGGCGATCTACCAGGCGCGGCCGACGGGCGACGAGGGGAACCACGTCCACGTCGACCGGCACGTGATCTACGAGGACAACCCGCTGCGCAAGGAGCTCGCGCATTTCCTCGCTCGCATCCGCCTCTCCGCAACGCCGATCGGCACGCTCGACGACGACCTGCGCTCGCTCACCCTCGCCACCGACCTGATCCAGCGCCTCCGCCCGCACGCCGAGCCGCTGCTCGTCGCCCACGCCGACTGACGGTGACGATGGGTCGCGCGAGCGTGCGCCGGGTGCACCGGCTGCGGCCACCCGGGGCGCGCCAGGGCGTGCGGTAGACTCGCGCCATGCGCGGTCTCATCGAGCGTGTCCTGCCACACCGCTACCCGTTCCTGATGGTCGACGCGTTCGTGTCGCAACGTGGCGACACCTTCGAGTGCTTGAAGAACGTGAGCAACAATGAGCCCCACTTCCAGGGGCACTTCCCCGGTGAAAGCGTAATGCCCGGCGTCATGATCCTCGAAGCGCTCGCGCAGGCCAGCGCCGTCGGCCTCGCCGCGCGCGAGGGGGGCGAGATCGGCGACGGTCGCGTCGGCTACCTGACCGGCATCGAGAACGCGCGCTTCCGGCGCAAGGTCGTGCCGGGCGACCAACTCCGGTTGACGGGGACGATCACGCGGTTCCGCCGCGGGCTGTGCACCGTCGAAGCCGTCGCGCTCGTCGGCGACGAGGTCGCGGCGGAGGCCACGCTGTCGTTCGTGTTCGCGGCCGCTTGACCGCGATGGCGCCCCGGGTCCACCCGCGCGCGGACGTCGACCCGAGCGCCGAGCTCGGCGACGGCGTGACCGTCGAAGCCGGAGCCGTCGTCGAAGCCGGCGTGCGGATCGGTCCGCGCAGCGTGGTCCGCGTGGGCACTGTGCTCCACGCCGGCACGCAGGTGGGCGCCGATGCGCGGCTGGGGCCGTACGCGGTCGTCGGCGGCGAGCCCATGGACGCGCGCTACCGTGGCGAACCGACGCGCGTGGTGTTGGCTGACGGCGTGGTGCTACGCGAGTTCGTCAGCGTGCATCGCTCCACCGGAGAGGCGACCGAGACGTCGATCGGCACGGGCACGCTGGTCATGAGCGGCGCCCATGTGTCGCACAACTGCGTGGTGGGAGAGCGCTGCGTGTTGACGACGCTGGTGCAGCTCGGAGGGCACGCCGAGGTGGGTGACGACGCCGTGTTGGGCGCGAACGCGATGGTGCACCAGTTCTGCCGCGTCGGCCGCGGCGCGATGCTCGGCGCAGCCAGCGGGACCAACCAGGACGTGCTGCCGTTCCTGATGGCACGCGGCAGCCCAGCGCGCCACTTCCGGCTCAACCGGGTCGGCCTGCTCAGGCGCGAGACGCCCGCCGAGACCTACGCGGCGCTCGAGGCGGCCGTCCGGGCGCTCCGACGCCGCGACACCGAACGCTTCGCCGACCTCGCCCGAGAGCACCCCACCGTGGCGGGGCTCCAGGCCTTCGTGGCCTCGTCGCGCCGCGGCGTGGCTCGCTTCCAAGGCGCCTGAGCGTGGCCGGGCCCCGCGTGGTTCTGGTGAGCAACGGACCCGGAGAGCTGAGTACGTGGGTCCGCCCCACGCTGCGCGCCTGGCGCCGGCTCGACCCCAGCGCGCACGTCTCGATCGCTCTCATCCCGTGCCAGTTCGCGAGCGGCGGTGAGGTCGACCTGGCCCGCACCTTCGGCGCGGACGCGGTCACCACACCCGCCGAGTACCTGCGAACGGCGGCGCTGGGTCGGGCGCCGAGCGCGCTCAAGGACGGCGCCGACGAACCTGGTGTCGTGCTCTCGATGGGCGGCAACGGGGCGTTGGCCGCCGCGTTGGGTCGCCGACTCGGCTACCCGGTGATGCGCTACAGCTTCGTCCCCTACCTCGCCCGCGGCATCGAGCGCCTGTTCGTCCACGACGAGGGCACGCTGCGCAAGGCGCGGCGCCTCGGTGTGCCCGCCCGGCGAGTCGAAGCCATAGGCAACCTGGTGGCCGACGCGCTCGAGCACAGCGAGCCGGCGCCCGACCCGGGTTCCCCTCACGTCCTGCTCTTCGCGGGCTCGCGCGACGCCTTCGCGGTGCACCTGATCCCGTTCATGATCGCGCTCGCCGACGCACTCCACGCGCGCTACCCCAGCGCCCGAACGGTCTGGCCGGTCAGCAGTCTCCTGTCGGACGAGGCGATCGCTGCCGGCATCGCCGGCCGGCACGCCGACACGCTCGGCGGCGTGGCCGGCCGGCGCGAGGGCGACGAACTGGTGGCACCGGGCGGTGCGCGCGTGCGGATGGTGAGCGAGGCCGAGCGCCCCGCCCAGTTGCAGGTCGCGACCGTGGCCGTCACCATCCCCGGCACGAACACGCTCGAACTCGGGATCGCCGGGGTGCCCAGCGTGGTGATGCTGCCGCTGAACCGTCCCGAGATCATCCCGCTCGAGGGACCGGGGCACTGGCTGTCGCTGCTGCCGCTCATCGGAACGCCCCTCAAGCGCTTCGCGGTGCGGCTCTTCGTCGAGCGGCTCGACTACCCCGTGTCGCTGCCGAACCAGTTCAGCGGCGAGCCGCTGATGGTCGAGGTGACGGGCGTCGTCGACGTCGCTGGGGTCGCCGCCGCCGTCGCGCGACTGGTCGACGACGCCGACGACCGCTCGCGACGCGCCGCCCGGCTGCGCGAGACCATGCCCCGACCGGGCGCCGCCGAGCGCCTGGTGCGTCGGGTGTACGAGCTGCGCGAGTGGCCACTCGCCGCCGCAGCAGGCGCAGCTGACGCTGCGAGCGCAGCCGCCGCTGCGGGCGCAACCGATGCCGGGTGCGTACCGTGACCGAGCGCCCAGCCAGCGACGCAACCTCGGCGTCGCCACCAGGGCGACCGTCGTCCTCCCTGCGTCTCGAAGGCACCACACGCCGCCGCGTGACGCGTGCGATCGCACTCGGCTCGGCTGCGGCGCTGATCGGCGCCACGGTCCGCGTCGCCGTCGTGCCGGTGGTGGTGACGCCGCTCTTCGACGACGTGTTGGCGCGCCAGGACCTCACGCGCCTGGTGCCGCTGCTGCTGCTCGGCGGGGCCCTGGCGTTGCTCGGCGCAGCCCTGTTGTGGGCGCAGGACACGGCCTTCGGACGGGCCGCCGCGGCGGCGTCGGCCGGCTGGCGGGCGGCGTTGTCGGCGCGGTTGGTGCGACGCGTGCCGGGGACCCTACCAGGCAGCAGCGGGGGGCTGAGCGCGCGCCTGCTCGCCGACCTCCGCGAGGTCGAGACGTTCGTGCTCTTCGGCCTCGGCGGTGCCGTGGCGGAGTCCGCCACGCTCGTCGCCGTGATCGCCGTGCTGATGTGGACCGACCCGGTGGCCACGGCCACGCTCGTCGCCTTGGCGCTGCCGGCCGTCCTGATGCTGCGCGTGATCGGTCGCCGCATCGAGGCGGCGAGCGACCTCCATCTGGCCGGGTTGGAGCGCGTGGGGGCGCGCCTGCAGGAGGCGTTCCGCCATCACGAGACGGTGCGCACTTACGACGCGGACGCGTTCATGGCGGAACGCTTGGAGCGCGACAACCGCGCCACCGAGCGCGCCATGGCGAGACGCACGACCTTCGCCGCGCTGCAGGTGCCCGTGTCCCAGGTGCTGGTGTTCGGGGCGATCGCCGCGCTGGTCACGCTGCTGGCGCAGCGCGCCGCCGCGGGCGTGATCACGACGGGCCAGGTGGTGACGTTCGTGACGCTCGTGGCGCTCCTCGCGACGCCGAGCCAACTGCTGCCGAAGTCGGTGGCCCTGGCGCAACAGGCGCGCGCCGCGTGGCGCCGCCTGGCCACGCTCGACGCAGCGGGTCCGGGACAGGACGACGCACCGGACCAGGCGCCGGCGGCCGCGCCGGCGGCGGGTGCGACCGCCGGCAGCGACGGCGCCGCGACGCGCCCCGCCCCCAGCCTGCGCTTGACGAACGTCCGGCTGCGCGTGCCCGGCGGACCCGAGGTGCTGCGCGGCGGCTCCCTCGACCTGCCCGGACCCGCGCTGGTCGCGCTCGTCGGGCCCAGCGGCGCGGGCAAGACGACGTTGCTGCGGACGCTCCTGGGCTTCGTGCCCATCGACGAGGGCGACGTCGACGTGTGCGGCGCCTCGCTCGCCGCCGACACGGGGCGTGTGCGCCGCTGGGTCGCCGCCGTCGCGCAAGGCACCGACCTGCTGTCGGGGCGGGTGCGCGACAACCTCACGCTCGGGCGTGGCGTCGACGACGCGGCCTTGTGGACCGCCCTCGAGCAGGTGGGCATGGCCGACACCGTGGCGGGCCTCCCGGGCGGTCTCGACACCGACCTGGGCGAGGACGGCGGCGGGCTCTCGGGCGGTCAGCGCCAGCGGCTCGCGATCGCTCGGGCGCTGCTCGGCGACCCCGCTGTGGTGCTGCTCGACGAGCCGACCTCGGCGCTCGACGCCGTGGCGGAGCGCGAGGTGGTGGCGGTCTTGCGACGGCAGGCCGAACGGCGGCTGGTGCTGGCCGTCAGCCATCGGCCCGCGCTCGTCGCGGTGGCCGACCTCGTGCTGCGGCTCGACGACCTGCGTCTGAGCCCGGTCGAGACGACGCACGAGGCGCTCTCGCAGGCGCTGGCGGCCGACGCGTGAGCGACCTCTACGACACCCCCTGGCTCTACGACCTACAGCACGACGGCTACCGCGACGACCTGGGGTTCTACCGCCGGCTCGCCGAAGACCAGGGCGGCCCCGTGCTGGAGCTCGGCGCCGGCACCGGCCGCGTCACACTGGCGCTGGCCGAGGTCGGTGCCAGTGTGGTCGCCCTCGAGCCGAACGTTGCGATGCGCGAACGGGCGGTGGCGCGCCTCGCCGCGGCGGCGGAGCGACGGCCGGCGCTCGCCGAACGCGTCCGTTTCATCGACGGCGACGCCCGTACGCTGGCCCTCGACGAGCGCTTCGCGTTGATCGTCGCCGCGTTCAACACGCTCATGCACCTCGAGCGCGTGGTCGACCAGGACGCTGCGCTGCGACGCGCCCGCGAGCACCTGGCGCCGGGCGGCGCCTTCGCCTGCGACGTGTTCGTGCCGCGTTTCGGCCCGCCCGGCGTCGTTCGGGCAGAGCCGGCGTGGGCGGCGCTCGCCGGCCCAGGCGCCGACCTGTTCACGTGGCAGCATCACGATCCAGTGGCGCAGGTGGTGGTGAGCCATCACCGCCTCGACCGCCTGGACAGCGGCGGTCGCGTCACGCGCCAGGCCGCCACGCTGCGCCAGCGCTACTACCAGCGCCTCGAACTGGAGCGCGCGTTGCGCGCTGCGGGTTTCACCGACGTGCGCTGCTACGGCGACTTCGAACGCGGCCCGGTGCGCGCGGGTTCAGACGTATGGGCGTTCGTGGCGCGCGGCTGACGCCGACGCGAGCCAGTGCGCCTGGAAGGTGGCCACGCCGGCACCGGGCTCGATGCCGCTGCCGAGTGCGTGCAGCGCACGCTCGAACGCCGCCACGATCGTGAGCGCGTCGAACGCGTCGACGTGCCCGAGGACGCTGGGTCTGAGCGTCGTCGCGGCCAAGTGGTCCTGGCCACCGCCCACCCGCACGCCGCAGCGCAGCAGGGCGTCGGCCACGCGCGGCGCGGCGAGGCCGGCCGGCACGCGCACGGCGGCCACGGCCGGGCTGGGCCGCTCGGCGAACGCCGGGCAGCCGAGGGCGCCGAGTCCCGCCAGCACGGCCTCGTTCAGGTCGGCCTTGAGCGCCCACCAGGCCTCGATGCCGTAGTCGAGTAACTCGCCGACCACGACGTCGAGGGCGAGGACGAGCGGGACCGGCGGCGTGATGGAGGTGTCGCCCTGACGCTGCCGCACTCGCTCGGCGTGCAGGTCGAGGGTGAACGACGGGTGCCGTGACGCGGCTTCGGGGAGCCGCGCCCAGGCGCGCTCCGAGAGCCACGCGAAGCCGAGCCCGGGCGGCAGCATCACGCCCTTCTGCGACCCCGCGATCACGGCGTCGAGCCCCCATGCATGGGGGCGCAGCTCGGTGGCGGCGAGGCTGGTCACGGCGTCGACGAGCAACAGCGCGTCGGGCGCCGCCTGACGCGCCTCCGACGCGATCGCCTCGAGGTCGTGCAGCACGCCGGTGGAGGTCTCCGAGTGCGTGACGGTCACGGCGGCGGCCGCCGGCGTGGCGCGCAACGCCGCCGCCACCGCGGCGGGATCGAGCGCCTCGCCCCAGGCCGCGCTCACGTCGACCACCGGGTGCCCGTAACGGCGCGCCAGGAGCGACCAGCGCTCGCCGAACTTGCCGGCGTGGGCAGCGACGACGGTCGCACCTGGGGGGACGCTGGCAAGGAACGCGGCCTCGAAGGCCGTCGTCCCCGCACCGGCGAGGAGCGTGACGTCGTCGCCCGGCACCGCGAGCAGGTGCGCCATGCGCTCGCGCGCGCGCACGAAGATGGTGCGGAACTCGGCCGTCCTGTGGTGCATGGCGGGTCGCGCCAACACGGCCCGTACCTGCGGAGAGATCGGCACTGGGCCCGGGGCGAGCAGGCGCTCCTCGAAGATCACGGTTCCCCTCCCTACAGCCGCACGGTGCGGAGGTCGTGGATCACGTCCGAGAGTCCCCGCAGCAAGTCGAGCACCGGCTCGGGCGGCACCTGGTCGAGCGTCAACGCGAACATCGCCAGACCGTCGTCGCCGACGCGCGAGAGTTGCAGGCCCGAGATGTTGACGCCGGCGTCACCGAGCACCGTGCCGACCTTGCCGATCGCGCCGGGGCGATCGTAGTTCGTGCAGAGCAGCATCGTCCCCTCGGGGCGGATCTCGATCGGGAAGCCGTCGACGGCGACGATGCGTGGGTGCTCGCCGAGCACGGTCCCGACGATCTCGCTGGTCGGCCCGGCGCCGCTGACGGTCACGCCCACCTGCTGCCGGTAGACACCGGTCGCGCTCGTTTCCGTGATGTCGATGCGAACGCCGCGCTCCCTGGCGATCGCGAGCGCGTTGATGTAGTTCGGCGGCTCGTCGAGGAAGCTCTCGAGGAAGCCCTTGGCGACGGCGACCTGGATCGGGGCCGGCGGCAGGGCGAAGCTCCCCTCGCAGCGCACGTCGATCGAGCGAACCGGTGCCGGGGCGAGTTGGGCAGCCATGCGGCCCAGGACCTCGCCCAACTCGAGGTACGGGCCGAGCGCCTTGACGACATCGGGGTCGAGGGCGGGGGCGTTCACGGCGCCGCGCGACAGGTCGCCCAGCAACGCCAGCGCGGTGCGCTCCAAGATCTCCTTGCCCACCCGGGCTTGCGCCTCGACGGTGTTGGCGCCGAGGTGCGCCGTCATGACGACGTCGTCGCGTCCGACGAGGGGGTGCCCGGGCGCCGGCGGCTCGTCCACGAAGACGTCGATGCCGGCCGCTCGCAGGTGCCCGGACTCCAGCGCGGCGAGGAGCGCGTCCTCGGCGATGATGCCGCCACGTGCCGCGTTGATGACGATGGCGCCGCGCGGCAGCGTGGCGAGTTCGAGCGCCCCGATCATGCCGCGCGTCTCGTCGCTGAGCGGGGTGTGGACGGTCACCACGTCGGAGCGCTCCAACATGGCGTCGAGACGTTCGAACAGGGCCACACCCACGACGTCGGCGCGCTCGCGCGTCACGTACGGATCGAAGGCCATCGGGGTCATGCCCAGTCCCAGGGCGCGCTGTGCGACCTCGCTGCCGATGCGGCCCAAGCCGACGATGCCCAGCCGCGCTCCCGTGAGCTCGCGGCCGAGGTACGAACGGTCCCAGCCGCCGCCACGGATGATGTGGTCGGAGCGTGCGACGCCGCGCGCGGCGGCGAACATGAGCGCGATCGCGAGTTCCGCCGCAGAGGTCGTGTTCGCCTCGGGAGCATTGAGCACCACGATGCCTCGCCGGCTGGCCGCATCGAGGTCGATGTTGTCGACACCTACGCCACCGCGCCCGATCACGCGCAAGCGCGTCGCGGCGCGCAGGAGCGCCTCGTCGACCTGGGTACGAGAGCGCGTGATGAGCCCGTCGTACTCGGCGATCACGTCGAGCAGTTCGGCGCGGGAGATGCCGGGCCGGTCGATGACCTCGACGTCGGGGTAGCGGGCGTCCCCCAGGTTGATGGCGTCCGTCACGAGGATACGCGGCACGGCGCGCATCATATCCCCAGCGCGCCGCGGCTCAGGCCGACGCGGCGCTCAGGGTGCGTCGTCGTCGTGATCGCCGCTGTCGTCGCCAGCATCGGTCCCAGCGACGCGTCCTGGCAGCGTGACCACCAGGTCACGCTCCAGGTCGACCGCGAAGCTGTCGACACCGAGCACGTCGTAGACGAAGCTGCCCTTCACCCGCACCGCACCACGCTGACCGCCGAGCACGGCGGCGAGCGCCGCCTCGGCATCGCTTGACAGCCTCGCTCGATCGATCAGGAACGTGATCTCGGTGCGGATCGTCTCACCGGCGGGCATCGGTACGGGACCGAGGTCGAGCGTGGCGAGCATGAAGCCATCGAGCTCGAGCACCACGTCGCGCGCCGAGAGGAAGTAACCCACGTCGCCCGGGTTCACCGCGACCAGCGTGATGACCGCCACGGGAGCGTCGCTGCGCACCAACGCGATGCGGCTGCTCACGCCGTCGAGGCGCAACCTGGGCGAGCGGACCGCCTCGCGTGCCAGCGCCGTGCCGCTCATCAGTGCACGCCTGCCGGTCGTGAACACGTAGCTCTGGGAGGCGAACACGAGCCTCCCCTCGATGCCGAACGGCAGCGGCGTTCCGGCGTACGCCCCGACCACCGCGCTCCAGAGCGCGCGACGCTCCGTGAGGTCCGCGGCGATCGTCCAGTCCAACGCGCCGCTCGCGCCCGCACCCAGTTCCAGTGCCGGCTCCAACCGACCGGTCGCAACCGCCTCCCCGGCGATCGACAGCGTGTACTCGACGCTCTGCAGCACGATCGGGAACGCGTTCGGGTTGCGCACGCTCGACCCCACCGCCAGGGCGAAACCACCGCCTGCGCCCGGCGGATCGAAGCGCTCGATGTGCGTCGCATCGACCTCGAAGCGGGGCGCGAAGACGTCGCCGATCGGCGTCGCAGAGGTGATCTCACCCTCACGCTCGACGCTCGCGGGCGCGGGCGCGGGCGTGCACGCCACGAGCCAGGCCGCGGCGAGCGCCACCAGGCCCGCCTGCCACGCGCTACGTGGTGCGACTCGGGCTGAGCGTCCTCGTCTCATCGCCCCAATCTACCAAGCCGCGACCGTCAGCGCTTCCCGAGCACGCGCATCAGAGCCACCCACCAGCGCGGCGCCCGCGGCAAGCCGGGGAAGTGGTCGCGGGTCGGCAGCACGATGACGAGCGCCGCCGCCAACATGGCGCTGACACCGCCGAGTGCGGCCGTGCCGACCGGGTCGATCGAGGCGCCGAGGGCGATCACGGCGCGCTCCAGCAGGCCCGTCAGGAGCCCTTGGACGAGCGCATGGCCGGGCACCATGAGCGCGGCGCCGAACGGGCGGCTGGGAGCGAGCCGAAGGGTGTACCACCAGGCGAAGACGATGCCTACCAGCGCCACGCCCAGGTACGCGCCGACCCAGCCCGGTACGACCCCCTCGGCCAAGGCCGCCTGCGTGTAGTAGCCGGCGTGGAGCGTGGCCGGGAGGAAGCACAGCGCGATGAGCCAACGCAGTTGCGAGCGCGGCCAACGCCCCCGCACGATGAACCCGAGCATCAACCCCAGCACGATCAGGCCGATCAGCAGACGTCCGAGCGTCCTCATGGTGTGCCCTCCCGCCGCGGCGTCACAGCGTCTCCCTGAAGCCCGCCGCCCGCTGCTGTCGGCGCAAGGCGTCGCGCAGGCGGAGCGCCCACGGCGCCTCGAGCCGCGGATCGGCTGCGAGCATCCGCTGCGCGACCTCGCGCGCGCGTTCGATCAGCTCGAGGTCGCGCGCCAGGTCTCCGAAGCGCAGGTCGGGGAGCCCGCTCTGGCGCGTGCCGCGCAGCTCGCCAGGCCCGCGCAACTCGAGGTCGTGCTCGGCGATGACGAAGACATCGGTGTGCTGCGCCACCACCTTCAGGCGCTTCATCGTCTCACGCCCCGCGTCGCCGGCGATCAAGACGCAGCGGCTCTGCGCCGCTCCACGGCCGACCCGGCCGCGCAACTGGTGCAGCTGCGCGAGGCCGAAGCGCTCGGCGTTCTCGATGACCATCACGGTGGCGTTGGGCACGTCGACGCCGACCTCGATCACGGTGGTCGACACGAGGACATCGTGCTCACCGCGCCGGAAGGCCTCCATGACGGCGTCCTTCTCGGCACTGGGCATGCGGCCATGCAGCAGTGCCAGGCGCACCTCGTCCGGCCATAGCGCCCGCAGATCGTCGGCCAGTCGCGTGGCCGACGTCACCTCGTCGAGGGCCTCGCTCTCCTCGATGAGCGGCGCGACGACGAAGGCGTGCTGCCCGCTGCGGATGTCGTCCAACAGCTCGCGGTACACGGCCTGGCGCTCGCTGGCGCGCCTCAACACGGTCGTCACCGGCTTGCGTCCGGGCGGCAACGCATCGATGACGCTGAGGTCGAGGTCGCCGTAGAGCGTCAGCGCCAGCGAGCGCGGGATGGGGGTGGCGCTCATCACCAGTACGTCGGGGCGGCGCTCGAGCAGCTTGCGGCGCTGGTCGACGCCGAAGCGGTGCTCCTCGTCGATCACCACGAGGCCGAGGTCGCGGAAGGCGACGCCCTCCTGGATGAGTGCGTGCGTCCCCACCACCAACTCGGTCCCCCCAGCTGCCACGCGGGCGAGGACGGCGTCTCGCTCGCGGCCGCCGACGGTGCCCGTCAGCAGGTCGACGCGCAGGCCGAGCGGCCACAGCAGCTGCGTCAGGTTGAGGTAGTGCTGGCGCGCCAGGATCTCGGTCGGCGCCATGACGGCCGCCTGCACGCCGGCACGCGTCGCGACCCACACGGCGGCGGCGGCCACGGCGGTCTTGCCCGAGCCGACGTCGCCCTGCAGCAGGCGCGCCATCTGACGCGGCGTGGCCATGTCGCCCAGGATCTCGGCCAGCGCGCGCTCTTGGGCGTCGGTCAGGGCGAACGGCAGCGCTTCGCGGAAGGTCGCGAGGTCGGCCGCGGAGGCGGCGAGCTGCCGCCCGGTCAGCGTCGGGTCGCGCTGCAGCAGCACGCGCAACTCGAGCATGAGGAACTCCTCGAACGTGAGGCGTTCCCGGGCGGCCCGCAGGGCGTCCTCGTCCGGCGGTTGGTGCAAGTCGCGCCAGGCGCGATCGGCGCTCACCAGACCGAGGTCGCGCAGCAAGCGCGCCGGCAACGGATCGGGCAACGTGGGCAGCGCGCGCAGCAGCGTGTCGACAGCGCCGCGCAGGTAGGCCTGGCTCGTGCCCTGCGTCGCCGGGTAGACCGCCACGATGCGCCCCGTCGAGAGGGTCGGACCCGCCTCGTCGACCTCGTAGCTCGTCACGTTGATCTCGAGCTGACGCCCACGGCGCTTGACGCGACCGGTCACCACCAGGCGCTGACCCGGGAAGAGCTGGCGCTCGAGCCAGGGTTGGTTGAACCACACGGCGGTGAGCCGCTCTCCGTCGGCATCCTCCAACACGCCGCGCAAGACGTGCAGGCCGCGACGCGTGGGGAGCGCCTTCCGACCGAGCAGCGTGCCGGACACCGTCGCCTGCTCGAGTTCGGCGGCGGCAGCGAAGCTCGGCAGCGTCCGCCGGTCCTCCCAGCGCCGCGGCACGTACTCCAGCAGGTCGCGGTAGCACGCGAGACCGAGTTCGGCCAGCTTGCGTGGTGCGTGCTTGCCGAGCGCGACCTCGCGGCCCTCGATGGCGGCATCGAGCACGCCATCGACGGCGGGGGCGCCAGGAGCCTCGGCGCGCTGCTGCGGACGCCGCGGTGCGCGGGCCGCCCGGTCTTCGCCTGGAGGGGAGGTCTCGCTCAGCAGCGTGAGGGCCGCCTCGACCGCGGGGCGGCGCTCGTCGGGCGTCTTGCTCGCGTAGCCCGTGAGCAGCTCGGCGACGTCGCCGAGTGGGCGCCCGAGCGTCGCCAACATGCGCTCCAGGCCACCCACGACGACGCCGTCCTGGCAGCCGGTGGCGAGTTCGCGCTCCAACGGTCGCCTGAGGCGATCGCGGAGCTCGGGGATGCTGGGCACGGCTCCAGTGTAGCCGCGCTCACGCGTGCCCTGGGCCCCGGCCATGGTGTGATGCGCCGCGATGACGCGCCCCAGCTTCGACCTCCCGCCGCACAGACGCCGGCAGGTGTTGGCGGCCTCGGCGCTGGGTGGCTTCGCGGCGACGGTGATGGCCACGGGCGTCAACGTGGTGCTGCCGGGCATGGTGGACGTGTTCGAAGCACCGTTCGCGACCGTGCAATGGGTGGTGCTGTCGTACCTACTCGCCGCGATCGCGCTGCTGCCGGTGATCGGCCGTTTGGGCGACGTGCTCGGCAAGCGCCGAGTGTTCCTGACGGGTTTCGTGGTGTTCGGCATCGGCTCCGCCGCGTGCGCGCTGGCGCCGTCGATCGAGGTGTTGATCGCGGTGCGCACGGTGCAAGGCGTCGGCAGCGCCGTGCTGACGGCGCTGGGGTTGGCTCTGGTGACCGACGTCTTCCCGACATCGGAGCGCGGCCGCGCCGTAGGCGTGAACGGCGCGATGATCTCCGCCGGCGTCGTGCTCGGCCCCAGCCTTGGCGGGCTCATCGCCGACCTGGCGTCGTGGCGCTGGGTGTTCGGCGCCGGCGTGCTGGTCGTCGCGGTCGGCTGGTACCTGGCGTGGCGCGTCGTGCCGGGCGGCCTGGCGGCCGGCAGCCGCACCTTCGACGTGCCCGGCGCGGTGACGATCGTCGGCGCGTTGCTGGCGCTCTCGCTGGCGTTGACCACCGGCCAGACGAGCGGCTTCGCGGCGCCCGGCGTGCTGGCGCTGTTCGCGGGTTCACTGCTCCTGGCGGTCGCATTCGTCGTGATCGAGCGCCGCGTCGCCGAGCCGGTGGTCGATCTCGACCTGTTCCGCTCCCCCGCGCTGTCGATCGGCCTCGTGACGGGGCTCGGCACGTTCGTGTCGATCTCGGGCGTGATCCTGCTCATGCCCTTCTACCTGGAGGGCGTCCTCGGCTACGCGCCGCGGCAGGTGGGGCTGCTGATGGCCGTGGTGCCGACGGTCCTGGTGATCGTGGCGCCGATCGCGGGTTGGGCGGCCGATCGCTTCGGCGAGCGGCCGGTCACGGTCGTCGGGCTCTCGAGCGTGCTGCTCGGCTACCTGCTCGTCGGTGGCCTGGGTGAGGACACGACCGTCACGCGCTACCTGCTCAGCTTCCTGCCGGTCGGCCTCGGCATGGGGACGTTCCAGACGCCCAACAACAGCGCGATCATGGGGGCGGTGCGGCGCGGCCGTTCCGGCACCGCCGGCGGCCTGCTGGCGCTGACGCGCAACCTGGGTCAAGTGCTCGGTGTGGCCGTGCTTGCGAGCGTCTGGTCGGCGCGAACGGTGACGCGCGCCGGGGAGGGCGTCGGCAGCGACGCCACGCTGATGCCCAGCGCGGCGCAGGTCGGTGGGCTGCACGACGTGCTGTTGATCGTGCAGCTCATCATCGCCGCGTCGCTGGCGCTGGCGATCTGGGACTGGCGGCGCACGCCGCGCGCAGGGGCGGAGGGGTGATGGACGGTGCGGTGATGGACGGAGGGGTGATGGACGGACCGACGGTGGCGATCGACCTGGCGGCGCTGCGGCACAACCTGGCCGTCCTACGCTCGCGGCTGCGCCCAGGCGTCCGCCTGCTGGCGGCCGTGAAGGCCGACGCCTACGGCCACGGCGCTGCGATCGCGGCGCCGGCGCTGGAGCACGCTGGCGCCGACGCGTTCGGCGTGGCCACGCCCGCCGAGGCGTTCGCGCTGCGCGCCGCGGGCGTGACCGTGCCGATCCTGCTGTTCGGTCCGATCGACCGCGGCATCGCCGCCCTCGTCGAGGCCGACGTTGCGCTCACGGTCCCAGACGCGCGCGCGCTCGCCGCGATCGAGGCGGCCGCACCCGCCAGCGCGGCCCGCGTGCACCTCAAGGTCGACACGGGCATGGGGCGGCTCGGTGTGGCGGCGGAGGGCGCCGTGCCGCTCGCACGCGCGGTCGAACGTTCGAAGCACGCCACGCTCGAGGCGCTCTGGACCCACCTGGCCTGCGCCGACGAGGCCGACGCCGACGACCCCGACGGCCTGACGGCACGGCAGGTGGAGCGCTTCGAGGCCGCGCTGGCGAACGTGCGGGCCGAGGGGATCGACGTGCGCTGCGCGCACGCGGCCAACTCCGCCGCGACGCTGCGGCTGCCGGGCGCGCACTTCGACCTGGTGCGGCCGGGCTTGGCGGTGTACGGCCACCACGCCACGCCCGGGGCCGCGGCGCTCGTGCCGAGCGACGTGCCGGCCCTGCGACCGGCGGCGACGCTGCGGGCGCCGATCACGTTCGTGAAGCGCGTCGCACGCGGCGACACCGTCAGCTACGGCGCGACCTGGCGGGCGCCGCGCGACACCGTCGTGGCCACCGTGCGGCTCGGCTACGCCGACGGCTACCCGCGCGCTGCGGGCAACCGGGGCGAAGCCGTCGTGCACCGCGTGCGCGTGCCGGTGGTGGGCCGCGTCTGCATGGACCAGCTGATGCTCGACGTCGGCGCGTTGGAGGGCTCGGTGCGCCCAGGCGACGCCGCGACGCTGCTCGGGCCCGACGGCCCGTCGGCCGCGGCTCTGGCGGATGCGGTCGGAACGGTGTCCTACGAGCTGCTCACGCACCTGAACGCGCCCCGGTTGGAGCGGACGTACGTGGACGACGCGGGCGCGGCGGGCTGACTCAGGCCTCGCCGGCGCCGTTGCTTCCCGTACCGCTGCCTCCCGCACCGCCACCGGCGCCGTCTTCGACGAGCCCGGAGACCTCCGCGCGGACCGACAGGACGCGGCGCTCGTCGGCCTCCTCGACCGTGAAGCGCACGCCCTCGTGCTCGAGCGTTTCGCCGACCTGTGGGATGCGGTCGAACTCGGAGACGAGGAAGCCGCCCAGCGTGTCGTAGTCACCCTCGTCCTCGAACGCCACGTGGAAGCGTTGCTCCACCTCGTCGATGTGCACCGAGGCGCGCACGCGGGTGCCGCCATCCTCGAGATCGACGAAGTCGGCCTCTTCCTCGTCGTCGGTCTCATCGTAGATCTCGCCGGTGATCTCCTCGATGATGTCCTCGAGCGTCACCACGCCGGCCGTGCCTCCGAACTCGTCGACCACGATCGCCATGTGGTTCTTGCGGATGCGCATGTCGCGCATCATGTTCAGGATCGACAGCGTCTCGGGGACGTACTGGGCCGGCTGCACCAGGTCGGCCACGCTGCCGCTGGTGAGTGCATCGGGCTTGCCGAGGTAGGGGAGCAGGTCGCGCGCGTAGGCGATGCCGCGCACGTCGTCGATACTCTCGCGGTACACCGGCAAGCGGCTGTAGCCGTGCTCGGTGACGAGCGCGAGGAGCTGCTCCAGCGATGCGTCCTCGTTGACCGACACGACGTCGACGCGGGGGGTCATGACCTCGCGCACGACCGTCTCCTCGAGGTCGATGACGCCCTTGATCATCTGCTCCTCGCTGGCCTCGATGACGCCGTGCTCCTCGGCGCTGCGCAGCATGAGCCGGAGCTCGTTCTCGGTGATCAGCGGGTCGCTGCTGCTTTCGAGCCGCAGCGCACGCAGCACCGTCGACGTGAACCACGTGAAGCCGCGACCCAGCGGGTAGAGCACGACCGAGAGCGCGTAGACGGGCCGGATGACGACGCGGGCGAAGGCGACGGGGTTGTGCACCGCGATCGACTTCGGCGTGATCTCGCCCACGACAAGCACCAGCAGCGTCATGACCGCGGTGGCGTACGCGACGGCCGCCGCCTCGCTGAACGCCCCCGCGCGCGACAACTGGATGCTGATCTGCGTGACCAACGCCGTCGCTGCGATGTTGACGAGGTTGTTGCCGATCAGCAGCGTGGTGATGTAGCGCGTCGGCTGGCGCCCGAGCAGGGCGAACAGGCCGTGCGGGTCGTGCCCCTCTTCGCGAAGCTGGTGGATCTTCCACTCACCCAGGGCGGTCAGTGCCGTCTCGGAGCCAGACATGGCGCCGGAGAGCAGCAGCAGCACGATCAGCAGCACCACCTGCCCCAGGCCGACCCCACCGTCGGCGGGTGTGGTCTGGGCGAAGGCCAAGAAGCTCAGGGCAGCGATCGATGGGACCAGGATGAGCACGGACCAGTGGTCGCGCCGTCGAGATCGACTCGGCGGTTCAGTGTCGGTGTCCATCAACGCCGCGATGGTAGCACACGCCCCGTCACCGACGCCCGGTGCGTGCGCCCTGGTATCGTCGCGCTCGATGTACGTGGCGATCGCAGGCACCATCGGCGCAGGCAAGTCGACGCTCACGCGGCTCCTGGCCGAGCGCTACCATCTGCGGCCGGTGTTCGAGGCCGTCGACGAGAACCCCTATCTGGCCGACTTCTACGGCGACATGCGACGCTGGGCGTTCCACTCGCAGATGTTCTTCCTCGCCACCCGCCTGGAGCAGCACCTCGCGCAGGTGAACCCCGGCGAACGGGTCATCCAGGACCGCACGGTCGACGAGGACGCCCAGGTGTTCGCCCAGGCCCTGTACGAGGACGGCATGATCGACGGGCGCGACTTCGACGTCTACACCCGCACGTACCGCGCCGTGCGGCGAGCGCTGCGCGTACCCGACCTGATGGTCTACGTGCGCGCCAGTCTGCCCACCGTGAAGCGCCACATCGCGCTGCGCGGCCGTGGTTTCGAGCAGGACGTGCCCGACGCCTACCTGATGCGACTCGAAACGCTCTACGAGCGCTGGGCCAACGCGTACGACGACGCCCCCATGGTCGTGGTCGAGGCGGACCGCTTCGACGTGGTCGCGAGCGCCGCCGAACGCGAGGCGGTGTTCGACCTGCTCGAGCGCAACGGGCTCTCGGCGCCCGTGATGCGGTGAGCGCGCCGCCGGCCGAGCGGGCCGCGCCGCCGTGGCGCCTGCGCGACCTGCTGCGCGAAGCGCTCGGCGTCGAACGCGACGACCTCCCCGACGTCGCGGTGCGCGGCGTGGCCCAGTCGCTCGACCTGGTGCGCCCCGGCTCCGTCTTCGTGGCGCGGGTCGGCGCGGTGGTCGACGCTCACACCTTCGCGCGACGCGCCATCGACGCCGGCGCGATCTGCGTGGTCGGCGTCCGAGAAGGGATCGACGCCCTCCCCTGGCGGCACGTGCCGTACGTCCACGTGCGCGACGACCGCTGGGCCGTGTCAGCGCTCGCGGCCACGTTCCATGCTCACCCCTCGCGGGCGCTGCGCACGCTCGGCGTCACCGGCACCGACGGCAAGACGACCACCGCGACGCTCCTGCACCACCTCCTGCAGGGCCCGTCGCGGGAGCCCGAGGCGGCGCTCGTGAGCAGCGCCGCGGCGCGCGTCGGCCGGCGGCTGGTGCGTTTCCCCGGCCACTTCACGACGCCCGAGGCGCCGCAGGTGCACGACCTGTTGGCCCGGGCGGTGCGCGCCGGAGCGCGCTACGCGGTGGTGGAGTCGAGCTCGCACGGCTTCGCCCTGATGCGCCTCGAGCACGTCCACTACGACGTCGGCGCCGTCACGGGGTTCTCCAGCGAGCACCTCGACTTCCACGGCACGCTCGAGGCCTACCTCGAGGCGAAACGGACGCTCGTGCGGCGCGCAGCCGTGAGCGTGCTGAACCGCGACGACACGCACTGGCTGGCCTTCGCGGAGGCCGCACAGCGCGTCATCACGGTCGGTGAGGACCCGGGCGCCGACGTGCGCGCGGACGACGTGGTCGTCGGCCCGGCCGAGTTGCGCTTCACGCTCGTCGCAGACGGCGAGCGTGTGCCGTGCCGCCTGGGCATGCCGGGGCGCTTCAACCTCGGCAACGCACTCGTCGCGCTCGCGGCGGCGCACCTCGCGAGCGGCTTGGAGTGGGACCTGCTCGCCGAGCGCATGGCGCGCTTCCGTGGCGTGCCGGGACGGATGCAGGTCGTCGCGCGCCGCCCCTTCACCGTGATCAACGACTTCGCCCATACGCCCCCGGCCCTGGCGAAGGCGCTCGCCGCCGCGACGCCTGGCCCGGGCGGGCGCCGCATCGTGGTGATCGGCGCGGCCGGCGAACGTGACCCCGGCAAGCGCGAGCCGCTCGGCCGCGCGGCGGCCCTCGGCGCCGACCTGGCGGTCTTCACCGAGGAGGACCACCGGAGCGAGGACGTGGGCGAGATCCTGGCGGCGCTCGCCGTCGGCGCGGAAGCGACGGGCGCACGCGAGGGGGAGCGGTTCTGGCGCGTGCCCGACCGACGCGCGGCGATCGAGTACGCGCTCGGCCTGGCGCGCGCCGGCGACGTGGTGCTGCTGTGCGGCAAGGGGCACGAGCGCACGCTCGAGCGTGGTTCCGAGGCACTGCCATGGGACGAAGCGGCGGAGGCGCGCGCGGCCCTCAGGAGGCTCGCAGGTTGAGGCCCGGCCCGCGCCGGCTGGCGCGGGCCGGAGCATGCATCGGCGCTCACGACGACGACCGACCTATAGCATGGGAGCATGACCGATCCGGCACGGGTCAAGACTGCCGACGTGAACCCTGTCGACGTGATCCTCGCCAAACGCCGCGGCGAGGCCCACGACCGCGCGGTGCTCAACGCCTTCATCGGCGCGTACCAGC
>PWQI01000199.1 GCA_003556805.1 Trueperaceae bacterium
CATCAGCAGCCACAGCGGCATCGGGGTGTACGACCCAGGTAGCGGTGACTGGTCGACCATCGAGGGCACCTACATGGGCGAGCGCGTGGTCGGCAACAGTGCCGAGGGCGGCACCGGCGTGGTGAACGACATCGCCTATGACGTGCGCACGGGCGACCTGTACATCGTCGGGAACTGGGGGCCGGCGCTGGAGATGCCGGGCGTCGAGTACCCGCTCGACGTGGCCGCGGCGCTGCGGATCGACGCCAGCGGCGAGTACCACCTGATGGGGCACGACCTGAAGGCCGAGGACCCGACCAAGCCGGTCAAGGGCATCTACGCCATCGTGCTCGACGAGACCACCACGCCGCCCGGCATCTACGTGGCGGGAACCTTCAACTACTACGGTCCCGTCCCCACCAGCCGCTCGCGCATGGCCTACAACGTCGCCCGCTGGGACTACGACGAGAACGACTGGCGGCCCGTCGGACGCGGGAACGTCACGCACCTGAGCGAGCTCGACGTCGGTCATTACCCCGACGGTCTGCCGGGGCTCCCGACGCAGACGCACGAGCCGGGCTTCGTGAACTTCTCCGGCTTCATCGTCGAGGGCTTCCCGCGGGTGCGGGCGCTGGCCCTGGCGCCCAACGGCGACCTCTACGCCGGCGGCACGCTGGCGATCGTCACGCGTGACCCGGACGTCGCGGCGCGCCACAGCGTCGAGACGTACGGCATCGCCCGATATGACGCCGCGACCGACACGTGGGGCCCCGCGAACCTCGCGGGCGGCGTGTCGCGTGACGTGCACCAGATGACCTTCCTCGACGAACGGCACCTGCTGCTCACGGGCAGCTTCATCTACGACGAGCAGTGGAACCAACTGCACAACGTCGCCATCCTCGACGTCCAAACCGGCGAGATGCGCTCCTTGGGCGGCGGCCTGCTGCTGCAGGGCATGTCGCACGTGATCGCGTCGGAAGTGGTGCACGCGGTGCGCGGCGACGAACTGTGGTTTGCTGGATTCTTCGATCACGCTGGCATCAACGCCAACGCGCTGCACGCTGCGCCAGTTCCAGCGAACTACATCGCCATGTACGACCCGACGCGCATCCTCGACCCCAACTACTACCTCGCGGTCGACCCGGTCGAGCCGATCGACGGCCCCCCGGGCTCGAGCTCGGTCTCGGTCAACGTCGATCTCGCGGCCCGCATCACCAGCGGTGAAGGGACGATCACCTGGTTCGAGCGCCGTGCCGACGGTACCTTCAACCAGCGCGGCACGGGGGAGTCCTTCCGCGCCTCGCTGCGGGTGGCGCCGGGTGTGAGCGAGATGTACTACTACGTCAGCGTCACCCTCCCCGACGGTACGGAAGGGGGCAAGCAGCCGGTCCGCATCCCGGTTCGCTGACCACCGACCCCACACACCCGCCTGCAACGTCCCGCGACCCCACGCGAGACGTTGCAGGCCCGTCGCACGCCCCTCCGGACGGACGCCGGCGCAGGAGGACCCGTGACGCTCGCCTTCATAGTGCGTGTCGAGTTCGATGGGCAGCGCTGGACGTTGACGCTGCAAGACCTCACCAGCGGTGAGTGCCGCAGCTTCGTCAGCTTCGAGACCTGCTTCGCCGCGCTCCGGCAGCGTTGCGAGGCGCGTTCGCGCCGACAGCCACGACGACGATGCTGACGCTCTCGGGATGCTCGAGCGCCGCCAGCGTCCTCGCGCCAGGACGCTGGCGCTCGTCGAGCCTGTGATCGATTGCGGTCGCGCCGAGATGTGAAGGGTGGCACAATGTCGGCATGGCCTCGGCATGCCGGCTCCTGGGCGTACCCAGTCTCGTGACCGAGGGCGTGGAGCGCTTGCTGCCGGCAAGCAAACCCGCCTGTCTGCTCCACTACCTGGCCGTCCGCGCCGACTGGGTCACCCGCGACGAGTTGACGCTGCTCTTCTGGCCCGACAGCGACGAGTCCAGCGCGCGGCACGCCCTGCGTCAATTGGTCTACCGCGCCCGCTCGCTCGACTGGGCAGCCGCTCTCGAGGTCCAGGACGGTCGCCTCCGCTGGCTCGTCGAAACGGACGTCGGCCGCATGCGCGATGCGCTCGCGGCGGGAGACTGGACCGCCGCTGCGCACACGTACGGTGGTACCTTCCTCGACGGTGTCGACCTGCCGGACGCCCCTGGCTTCGAGGCCTGGCGCGACATGCTGCGTACCGAACTGCACGAACGCTACCTCGAGTCGGCGATCAAGGCCGCCGCGGCGCTCGAGCTGCGACGCGAGCACGACACCGCGATCGCTACGCTGCGCGCCGCCCTCGACCGCGATCCGCTGGCTGAAACCGTCCTCCAGTCGCTGCTTCGCTGCCTGGCCATCAGCGGCGAGCGGGCCGCGGCCGAGGCGCTCTACGTGCGCTTCGAGCACGACCTCGTGGCACAGCTCGGCGGAGCGCCGGACGACGCGACACGTTTGCTCATCGCTGCGATCCGTCGTGGCGAGCCGGTCGAGCCGCGCCCGCACAACCTCCCCAGCCAGACGACCCGGTTCGTGGGGCGTGAAACCGAGCTGCAGGCGCTCGCCCAACGCCTGCGCCGATCCGATTGCCGCTTGCTCAGCCTGGTAGGGCCCGGAGGTATCGGCAAGACCCGGCTGGCGCTCCAGGCCGCCGCCGACCAGATCGGCGCCTACCGCAACGGCGTGTACCTGGTGCCCCTCAACACCGTGCAGAGCGCCGACGGCCTGGCCTCCACGGTCGCCGAGGCGCTGCACCTTCCGCTGGCCGAGGGCGGCGACGCGTGGTCGCAGCTCGCCGCTGCGCTGCGCGAGAGCGAACTGCTCGTCGTCCTCGACGGACTCGAGCAGGTCCGCGGGGCACCGGCGCGGCTCGTCCATCTGCTCACGCGCGTACCCGGCCTCACGCTGCTCGTCACCAGTCGCGAGCCGCTCGACCTCGCCGTGGAGTGGGTGTTCCCGCTCGACGGACTCGAGTTGCCCACGGGCAGTGACGCCGCGTACTCCGAGGTCGGCAGCCTGCTCCTCTTCGAGGACGCCGCGCAGCGGGTGGCGCCCGGCTTCAGCCTGCGGGACGGTCACGCGGCGGCCGCCGCGCAGGTGTGCCGGCTCGTTGCCGGTGTGCCGTTGGCGATCGAGCTCGCCGCAGGCTGGACGCAGCTGCTGACGCCGGCCGCGATCGCGCGCGAGATCGAGCGCGACCTCGACTTCCTGCGCGGCTCCGATCGTGACCGCCCGGCACGGCAGCAGAGCCTGCGCACGGTGTTCGAGGCCGCCTGGTCGCGGCTGAGCGAGGAGGAGCGCTCCGTGCTGGTCCGGACGGCCGTGTTCGCCGACGACGTCGACACCGCGGCGCTCGAGCGCGTCGCCGGCGCGGCCTTGCCGACCGTGCTGTCGTTGGTGAGACGCTCCCTCTTGCGGCGTACCGACCAGGGACGCTTCGCGATGCACAAGCTGGTCCGGCAGTACGTTCGCGAGCGGCTCGCGGCGCAGGCCGACGTCGCCGACGAGGTCGTGGTACGCCACCTGCGCTACTACGCCGGGCTGGTCGCGAACTGGTCGTACACGCGCGATCCGACGGTCCTGGTGGCGAACCTGCGATGCGACCTGGACGAGATCCACCAGGCCTGGCGTAACGCCCTGGCGCGCGCCGAGTGGGACGCGCTCGAGGCGATGCTCGCCAACCTGTCGCTGGCGCATGACCTCAGCGCCCGCACGGAACGCTACCTGCGTTGGCTCGAAGAGGCGCTCGCCGCGCTCGGCGACGTGCCTGGCCGCGATGGTCTGCGCGGGCGCCTGCGGGCTCAGCACGCCGGCTGCCTGCATCGCTTGGGGCGCTTCATCGAAGCAGCAGAGGGCGTGTCCGCGAGCCTGCCGTTGCTGCAGGAGCGCGCGGCCGCGGTGGAGCGCTGCATCGCACTGCGCGTGCAGGGCAACATCGCCTACCAACGCGGTGACCTGACCGGCGCCGAGACGAGCTTCGTCGAGGCGTTGCAGACCGCCGAGAGCATCGACGACGAACGGCTCGTGGCCGGCTGCCACAACAACCTCGGTCTCCTGGCGAAGGCCAGGGGGGCGCTCGACACCGCCCTCGAGCAGCTCGAGGCCGCCCACGTCGTCGCGGCGCGCTGCGACGACGCGATCTGCTCGCAGGTGCTGAACAACCTCGCCACCGTGCACTCGCGCCGTGGGGACGCCCGCCGGGCCGAGGCGCTGCTGTTGGAGAGCGCCGCCATCAAGCGGCGGCTCGGCGACGAGCGCGGGTTGGCGAGCAACCTCACCAACCTCGGCAACCTGCGGGCCCGCGCCGGCGATCGGCTCGCCGCCGAGCGCTACCACCGCGAAAGCATGCGCCTTGCCGCGGCGATCGAGGACCGTGTGGGGGTCGCCCGGGCGCACACGAACCTCGCCGACCTGGCGGTCCAGGAGGGTGACCTTGCGCGCGCCATCGAGCACTACGCCGCGAGCGTGGAGCTCAAGCGCGCGAACGGTGAGCACGGTGGCGTGCTGGAGGCGTACGCACGGCTCGTGACGTGCTCGCTCGGCAAGGGTGAGACCGATGCGGCGCGCGGTTGGGCGACCGACGGTTGGCGGTACGCGAGGCGGGTGGACGATCGGGCCCTCGTCGCTCCCCTGCGCGACGCCTGCGCCCCGCTGGTGCAGGCAGGTGTGCTGAGCGGCGAAGCGCAGACGGGCCCAGCGGGCACGACTTCGGCTGCGTCAGCCTCGACGCTCGACGCGCCCTTGCCATGACGCGTGCAGAACGGTGTCCCCGTGCGACCGGTCAGGGTACACAGACCGTGCGCGACGATGAGTCGCGCATGAGTGGCGTAGGATGACGCGTCCAGGCCGCGTGCCCATGAGCCGATGTGCGTTTGCGCCGGCCGTGCGTGTCACCGCCCCGAGTTGTTCGTGCCGCCCCGACGGCACGTCGCACGAGAGAGAACGCTGGGAGTCGTATGGAGATCGTTCACCGTTACCCACGCGTGGTTCGCGCGCTCGAACACGTGTGGATCCCCCTCGCCGACGGCACCCGTCTGGCCGCGCGGATCTGGCTGCCCGAAGACGCCGAGGCGAAGCCGGTACCCGCCATCCTGGAGTACCTGCCGTACCGGCGCCGCGACGGCACCCGCGCGCGCGACGACGACACCCACCCCTACATCGCCGGTCACGGTTACGCCTGCGTTCGTGTCGACATGCGCGGCAGTGGCGACGCCGATGGCGTGTTGCACGACGAGTACCTCCTCCAGGAACAGCTCGACGGCCTCGAGGTCCTGCGCTGGCTGGCGGCTCAGCCCTGGTGCGACGGCAACCTCGGCATCATCGGCATCTCCTGGGGCGGCTTCAACGGGCTGCAGATCGCGGCGCACGCCCCGCCCGAACTCAAGGCGATCGTCACCATCTGCTCCACCGACGACCGCTACGCCGACGACATCCACTACATGGGCGGGTGCCTCCTGAGCGACAACTTCGCCTGGGCGAACGTGATGTTCCCCCGCAATTTCAAGCCACCCGATCCCGCTACGTACGGCGAGGGGTGGCGCGAGGCCTGGCTCGAGCGCCTCGAGCACGGGCGCTTCTGGCTCGAGCCGTGGCTCGAGCACCAGCGGCGTGACGCGTACTGGCAGCATGGCTCGGTCTGCGAGGACGACGCCTCCATCCGCTGCCCCGTGTTCGCGGTCGGTGGCTGGGCGGACGGTTACTCGAACGCGATCCCGCGGCTCCTGGAGCGACTCGACGTACCGCGGCTCGGCCTCATCGGCCCGTGGGCCCATCGCTACCCCCACCATGGCGTGCCAGGCCCGGCCATCGGTTTCTTGCAGGAGACGCTGCGCTGGTGGGATCACTGGCTCAAGGGCGTCGACACCGGCATCATGGACGAGCCGCAGCTGCGCGCCTGGATCCAGGACAGCGCCCCGCCCGCCACGAGCTATGCCGAGCGCCCCGGCCGCTGGGTGGGCGAGCCCGCCTGGTCCTCAGCCGCCATCGAGACCCACGTGTACCCGCTGGCGGTCGGACGCCTTGCCGCACCCGGCGAGAGCGTGCCGAGCACCACGTTGCGGGTACGGAGTCCGCTCGGGGTGGGGCTCGAGGCCGGTGACTGGTGCTCGTACGGCAACCCTGGCGACCTCCCTGGCGATCAACGGCGGGCCGACGGCGGCTCGCTGGTGTTCGACAGCGCGCCACTCGACGCCCCGCTGGACATCCTGGGGGCGCCGGTGGCGGAGCTGGAGGTCCGCAGCGACCGGCCGTTGGCGTTGCTGGCTGCCCGCTTGAGCGACGTGCGACCCGACGGCCAGGTGACGCGGGTGACGTACGGGCTTCTGAACCTCAGCCATCGTGATTCGCACGCGCGGCCGGAGGCGCTGGTCCCCGGCCGGACGTACCGCGTCAGGATCCAACTCAACGACGTCGGACAACGCTTCCCGGTCGGCCATCGGGTGCGCTTGGCGCTGTCGACGGACTACTGGCCCATCGCCTGGCCATCGCCCGAGCCCGCTACGCTGGAGGTCACCAGCGGCGTCAGCACGCTGCAGCTGCCGGTGCGGACGCCGCGCGCCGAAGACGCTGACGTGCACGTGCCGATGCCGGCCCAGGCCGCGCCACCCGCGCCGCGCACGGTGCTGGCGCCTGCCGGTCGACAGCGGCGGGTGCACGTCGACCAGATCGGGGGCGAGACGGCACTCGAGCTCGAGGTCGACGGCGGCACGGTCCGCTGGGACGCCATCGACGTGACGGTCAGCAGCCACAACCGCACGCGGTACGTCTGCCGCGACGAGGATCCCCACAGCGCCCGCGTCGAAGCCTGGGACCACGTGCGCTTGCAGCGCGACGGCTGGGACGTGCGCATCCGCACCCACACCTCGTTGTCTGCTGACGCCAGCCACTTCCACACGCGTTCCGAGGTCGAGGCCTTCGAGGGCGAGGAGCGTGTGTTCGAGCGTTCGACCGAGCGGAGCTTCGAGCGCGACCACGTCTGAACGCAGGCACGTCTTCGTGCCGATCACACGACCGGGCTCGCGAGCCCGCCACCGCGCCCAGCCTGGGCGCTCGTACGAGGAGGAGGAACCCATGACCGACCGTCAGCGCTTCGCCCGTGGCCCGTCGCGACTCCGGCATCTGCTCGTCGCGCTGCTGCTCATGGCGCTGTTCGGCAGCGCCTCGGTGCTCGCCGTCAGCGATGAGAGCATCAGCGTCCGTGCCCGCAGCGGCGTCGACATCGACACGATGGATCCCGCCTTCTACCGCGGCAACGAGGAGTTCAACCTCGACCTGGCCGTCTACAGCAAGCTGGCCCGCTTCGCGCCCGGCAGCACCGACTTGGTGCTCGACGCGGCCGAATCGCTCGAACTCAGCGAGGACGGCACCGTGGTGGAGTTCCGCCTGCGCGAGGGCATCCAGTTCCATCACGGCTACGGTGAGATGACCGCCGAGGACGTGAAGTTCTCGTTCGAGCGCATCGCCGATCCCGAGAACGACTCGCCTTACGCCTCGGAGTGGGGGGCGTTGGTCGAGGTCGAGGTCATCGACCGCTACAGCGGGCGCATCATCCTCGACGACGTCTACGCGCCACTGCTGAGTTCCAGCATCCCCTTCACCACCGGCAGCATCGTCAGCAAGGCCGCCGTCGAGGAGCGTGGCGAGCAGTTCGCCACCCAGCCGGTCGGCTCGGGACCCTACTACTGGTCGTCCTGGCAGCCCAACCAGCGCATCGTGCTCGAGCGCTTCGACGACTACTACGGCGAGGCGCCCTACTTCAAGACCATCGCGGTGCTCCCGATCATCGATCCGCTGATCGCCGAGTTCTCGTTCGACGTCGGCGAACTCGACGCCACCGAGGTGTCGCTGGAGTCCGTCGAGCGCTACGTCCAGGATCCCGACGTCGTCGTGAACGTGCTGGATACGCTCCGTTACCACTGGCTGAGCTTCAACACCCAGGTCGCGCCCTTCGACGACGTGCGGGTGCGGGAAGCCGTCCGCTACGCCGTCGACGTCGACGAGATCCTCACCGGTGCCTACAACGACGTCCCCAACCGTTCCAACACCATGCTGGCCCCCGACATCCTGGGGTACTGGGACGATGCTCCGGCCTACCAGCCCGACCTGGAGCGCTCCCGGGCGCTGCTCGCCGAGGCCGGCTACCCCGACGGGTTCAGCACCACCCTCATCACCGACGACGTGCCCGTGCACCAACAGGCGGTCGCGATCGTCCAGCAGCAACTGCGCCGCGTCGGTATCGACGCCAGCATCCAGATCGTCCAGACGATGTACGAGACGATCGGCCAGCAGGGCGCGGAAGGCATGCATTACGCCAGCTTCTCGGCGGTGCTCGATCCCGGCTACTGGTTCGAGTGGTTCTCCTGCGACCAGATCGGTGCCTGGAACTACTGGCAGTGGTGCAACGAGGAGTACGACGCGCTGAAGGAGC